>JAFDER010000014.1 GCA_019310245.1 Deltaproteobacteria bacterium | reverse complement strand
CACGAAGTGCTTCCAGACGCCCGAGGGAGCCCACACCTCATGCCAGAACGCGCAGGGCATCGTCACCTACTCGGCTTTCAACGGCTACAAGCTCGACCCACCAAAGATGGATGCGAACAGGGACATGGTCCTGGTATCCTGCGACCTGGAGTAGCCGGACCCACTCCGGCCTTGCGGCACCATGCCCTTCGACTACTACGAGAACCTGAACGCGACGCAGAGGGCGACGTACCGCAAGAGCGATGGCGTCGCGGGCTTCAAGCTGGAGCGCACGCCGGAGCTCGCGCAGGCCGTCCAGGCCGTGCGCGCGTCGCTCGGCACGGAGAGGACGCGGGACGTGGACGTGGCCACGGCCAGGCTGTGCGGCCTGCTCGCGCGCGAGTTGCGCTTCACGCCCGTGGCGGTGAAAGTGCTCTCGCGCAGGCCGACGAGCCGCGGCGAGGAGCTGCACGGCCTCTACGAGCGCGAGGAGGGCAAGCAGGCGCACATCCAGGTCTGGATGCGCACGGCGAGGCACAAGCGCGTCGTGACCTTCCGCACCTTCCTGCGCACGCTGCTGCACGAGCTCTGCCACCACATCGACTTCGAGCTTCTCAGGCTTGCCGACACGTTCCACACAGAGGGCTTCTTCAAGCGCGAGTCGAGCCTGATGCGCATCCTGGCTCCTCCGGAGCCCAGGAAGGCGAAGAAGCCCAAGGCCAAGTCGAAGGCAAAGGCGAAGTCGAAGCCCAAGGCCAAGTCGAAGCCCAAGGCGAAGTCGAAGCCCAAGGCCAAGTCGAAGCCCAAGGCCAGGGTAAAACAGAAGGCCACACCAAAGCCGAGGAGTGCCGAGCCCGAGAAGGGCAAGCCGGTCCAGCTCTCGCTATTCGACGATTGGACGGGGAAGTGAATCGCAACCGTTTGTAGGTGCGGAGCCAGGCTCGCGGACGGGCCCTTCGGCGGGCCGTTCGACAAGCTCACGGCCTCGAGAACTGACCACGAGAGGCATCAGAGCGGGCAGGGTGCGGGGTCGGAGCCACCCTGAAATTCCGTCGGGTGGTGGAGTGCCCCGCACTCCTGCCAGCTCATGCAACCGGTGCTGCCCTTCGCCGGGCTCAGGGGCTGGGGGCCCGTCCCCTACTCCTCGTGGTAGAGGTTGATCTGCACGCCGGGCAGGAACTTGGCGAGCGCGGCGGTTCCGATCTCGGTGACGTCGGTCTCGAGGAGGCTGAGCTCGCGCAGGTTCTTCATGTCGGTGAGGTTGGCGAGGCCGGCGTCGGTGACGGACGTGAGGTCGAGGTCGAGCACGCGCAGCTCGGTGAGCTCGCGCAGGTACCACAGGCCCTCGTCGGTCACGTTCGCGAGGCCGAGGTCCAGGGCGCGCAGGTTCCCGAAGCCCGCGATCGTGTACAGGCCCGCGTCGGTGATGTTGGCCCAGCCGAGGTCGAGCACGCGCAGGTTCTCGAGGTCCGCGAGGTGCTCGAGGCCCTCGTCCGAGACCTCGGTGAGCCACAGGTCGAGCACGCGCAGCTCGGTGAGGCCGGACAGGTGCTCCATGCCGGCGTCGGTGAGGTCCATGGCGCCCAGGTCGAGAACCCTCAGGGAGTCGAGGTGCCTGAGGTGCGAGAGGCCGATGTCGGTGATGCGGGTGGACCACAGGACGAGCTTCTCGAGGTTCGTCAGGCCCGCGATGCGCGAGAGGCCCGCGTCCGAGACGTCGGTGTCGTAGAGGTCCAGGACGCGCAGGTCCTTGAGGCCGGACAGGTGCTCCATGCCCACGTCCGTGATCGAGGTCTGCGCCAGGTCCAGGCCGCACAGCCCGCGCAGTCCGGCCAGGTGCGCGAGGGTCTCGTCAGTGGCCTGCTCGAGCTTGAGGTGGAGCTGATCGGTCTCCAGGGCGCGCAGGCAGTCGCCGATGTGCAACACGGTGGGCTCGCCGCCCGTGACCACGATCGAGAACCTGTCGGAGGTCGTGTCGTTGAGCGCGTCGAGCACCAGCGTGTTGCACAGGGTGTCCCAGTCGATCCGGATGGCCGGAGCCGCGGCCGGGTGCTGGGCGATGAGCGAGGACGCGGTCTCCGGGCCGGCCTCCACCAGGTCGAGGCCCACGGGCACCGCGTTGATGGTGACCACGCGCTCGACCACGTCGACCTCGGTCTCCTCCTTGTAGTAGTGCCACAGCTCCTTGGGAGTCATGAGCAGGAGCACGGGTCCCACCGGGACGGTCGCCCGCGAGCCTCCGGCGGCCGCTTCCGCGTGATCCACGAGCGCCGCCGAGGAGCTCCTCGGCTTCGGCGTCTGCGGGGCCTCCGGCCCGGGCCCCGTGGCCGGCCCGCAGGACGCATGCAGGACAGAGGCCATCAGAGCGGCCGCTGTGACCGTGCGGGTCATGGGGATCCATTTGTTACGAGAAGGCGCCGTCCGTCAAGCGGGCAGATTCAGTCCGGGATGCACCAGCCGCCCGTGCAGGTGGTGGTGTCGGGGCACTCGCGGTTGGTCTCGCACTCGTACGTGCAGATGCCCCCGTGGCAGGGCATGGCGCCGAGACAGTCGTACTCGCCGGTGCAGCCCTCGCCGATGAGGTCCATGGCGTTGCACGAGATGGTGTACGGCCGGCAGAAGCCGGGCGGGAGGCCGTCGTCGCCGAGGTCGCACCGGAACCCGCGCGGGCAGTCCCAGCCGCCGTCGCAGTCCTTGGAGCAGTTCCAGTTGTAGCCGTAGTTGACGCAGAAGTCGCGGTCGGGACTCTCTCCCATCACGCCGTCGCCGCAGTCGGCGCTGTCGCCGCACTCGTCGCACAGCTCGCCCTGCGGCGGGTCGTAGCACTCGCCCGTCTCGTCGTTGCACTCCTCCCAGCCGTCCGCACAGTGGGTGTCCATGGTGCAGTCGTCCGATTCGGGCCCCTCCACGCTGTCGTAGATGTGCTCGCAGTCCCAGTCGTCCATGTCGATGAGGTCGTCGCCGTCGTTGTCCAGGCCGTCCTCGCACTCGCCCTCACCTGTGCCGTCAGGCCGGGCGTCGACGGGCGCATCGCCCGGCGTGTCCGAGCCCGTATCGCCGGAGGTGTCACCCGTTCCGTCCGTGGAGGAGTCGCTGAAGCCGTCAAAGGTCGCCTTGATCGTGGAGCCGCAGCCCAGGAGGAGGGCGACGGCCGCGGCGGCCAGTGAGAGGGAACGCACTGTTCTCATGTCGAGCCTCCTGTCTTGTCGTATGCAGTGTAGCACTAGATCCATGTGCCGTGTAGTGAGGCCGGGGTTTCAGCCCGTGCAGAGCGCTAGGACAGCAGGCAGGTGTAAGGCGACACGCACGTGGCGAAGCCCATCACGCCGGCCGGGCAGTCGTCCCCGCCCGGGCAGGCGAGGATGGCGGGGATGACGCTCGACGAGCAGTCCGAGAAGTCGTCGATGCACTCGTCGACGCACTGGTCCGCGGGTCGGGACATCCAGGGCGCAGAGCCTCCGAAGCACTGGATGCAGACCACGTTGCAGAAGTGTGCGATCTCGGACGAGCCGCCCTCGTCCGCCGGGGTGTCCACGGGGGTGTCCGCCGGGGTGTCCACGGGGGTGTCCGCCGGAGTGTCCACGGGGGTGTCCGCCGGCGTGTCAACCGGTGCATCGGCCGGCACGTCGGGTGTGGTGTCGCCTATCGTGTCGCCCGGCGTCTCGGTGATCGTGTCCGTGATGGCGTCGCCCCACGTGTTCGTATCCTGGTCGCAGCCTGCCGCGAAGGCCAATGCGAGACACAGTGACAGGATAGTTGCGTGCTTCATGTTCCCTCCCTAACTGGTCCGCCTCGGCGCCGGATCGCCCCGGCGGCGGCCGGATACGGACATTGTAGGGGAACTGGGCTCGCGATCAAGCCAGAGACGCGATGTGGGCCACCCTGGCCCTGAGATTGAGCATGTAGGCCATCTCGGGCTGCTTGGGACCGGGCTTGGGATCGTACTCCACGGCCTTTATCCGGGCCGCCACCGCTTCCAGGTCGCCCGACTCGGCTTCGAGCAGCTCCTCCAGCCAGGCCCTGAACTGCCTGGCCGCCTCGAGCGAGCGGCCGAGGAACGCTCGCGCGTCCGCGCTCGAGTAGACGAAGAAGTGGCCCTGGCACAGGAGCTCGGGCCCGAGCGAGGCCAGCCGCTCGATCGAGTCCACGTAGGCCGCGTAATCGACGAGGAACTCGCTGAAGATGTAGCCCGTGGAGTCGGCGCACCCGGCCGCCTCCGAGGCCACGAGAAGCCCGCTGCGAGGCTCGTGGTAGCTCAGGAAGTCCCTCGTGTGGCCCGGCGTCGCGATGACGGAGAGGGACCGGCCCGAGCCGAGGTCCACAATGCTGCCGTCCTCGAGGACCGTGTCCACCTCGAAGGGCTCGAACGGGTCCTCGTCCAGGTCCCGGGCGCCCATGCTCCGGGCGAGCACCGCCGCCTGCTCGTTGAGCAGGCGGATGAGCGAGACGGCCCTGTCGCTCGCGAGGATCTCGGCCGCCCTGCGGGAGGCGGCCACGCGGACGCCCGGGAAGGCCCTCTTGAGCCGGGAGACCGAGCCGCAGTGGTCGAAGTGCACGTGGGTGAGCAGGATCATGTGCGGGGAGCGGCCCTGCAGGATCGTCCTCAGGTCCCTCTCGTAGAGCGGGCCCAGGCAGGTGAACCCGGCGTCGAACACCACAGGCCTCTCGCCGTCGAGCAGGTACGAGGGCACCTCTCGGGCCCCCAGAACGTGGAAGCCGGGCGCGACTTCGCCCGCCTGGTCGAAGATCATCGCATGCCCTTCTTCAGGGTCGGCAGGGAGATGAAGGAGACGATCAACCGGGGCGATGCCCCGGCGCCTCGCAAGGCCGTGGACGCCAAAGTAGCGTCCGGTCCGGTCACGACCTCGTCAGGGGATCATCACGTCGTGCGGCCTGACGGTCTTGCGGCCGTTGGCCTGCGCGCGCTTGGCGGCCTGCTCGATGTACCAGTGCAGCATGCCGTTGAGCGCCTCGAGAGTGCCTCCACCCACGTTCACGCCTGCCTCGCGCAGGGCTGCCTTGACCTTGCTACCTACGATCAGCGTCTCCACCTGCTTCTTCTTGGCCATTTTCCACATCCACCCCAGCTTCATGGCTGGAGATGGGCCCATCTATATCACCGGAGGGGGGGTTCGACAAGTGGTTGGAGAGGGGGGGTGATCAGCGGCAGGTCTGGATCTGGGACCGCCCGGCGCTGGGGAGGCACCCGCCGCCGCCCGAGTCCATGGCGCAGGAGACGAGCCAGTCGCCGGTCGAGCCGCAGCCGGGGATGGAGTCCCCTGCCCAGCCCTCGTGCACGGAGCAGGCGCCGCCCATGCCCGTGTCGCAGTAGCCGGCCACGGTGTAGCGCCGCTCCTCCACCCCGTCGCAGTTGTAGTCGTGCGTGGGATGGGTGGTCGTGCCTCCAGGGCAGGAGTAGGGCTCGACGAAGTAGGCCGTCTGGTTGGGCCTCACGATGGGGTAGGCGTCGCAGCAGTCGTCGTCGTTGTCCACGTACCCGGTGGGCGCCGTCTCCGCGCACACGCTCTCCGCGAGAGGCGATCCGTACCCGTCGTCGTCCCCGTCAAGGTACCAGTCGGGCAGGGACGTGAACGTGCATCCGGTGCTCGAGTCGCAGCCGTCGACCGTGCAGTCGTCCGAGTCCGAGCAGGTGATCGTCTCGTGCGAGCAGGTGTGTGAGGACGTGTCGCACGCGTCGTCCGTGCACGCGTCGGAGTCGTCGCACTCGGAGGCCCCCTCGCAGGTCCACGTGCAGTCGTTCTCGCATCCGTCGCCGCTCGTCTCGTTTCCGTCGTCGCACTCCTCGTCATCGTCCACGTCGCCGTCCCCGCAGTTTGGAGGGATCTCCGGGACCATGTCGCCCACCGGATCGTCCGCGCCGTCCTCGGGCGTCATGTCGAGGTTCGCGTCCCCGCCCGCGTCCCCGGCGGCATCGTCGTTCGCGTCTCCCGTCGACTTGATGGAGCTGCCACAGGCCGGAAGCGCGAGCGCTGTGACGATCACCGTTAGAAGGAGCTTTCTCATCATCCTCAGCCTCCCTTTGGATCGGCGCATGGCCGTCCGTACAGGATACGACGAATCAGCGCCGAAGCAAAAAGAACAGACTGCCGGGGCGTGCGGACGCTCCCGCCCTATGTGTCTGGAAAGAGGCGGTAAAGTGGGATTCCTCGATCGCATGGTCTCCGCGGGCCTGCCCGCCGTGCCCGGCTTCCTGATCAGGAGCGTGGGCCGGCGGTACGTGGCCGGCGAGGACGTGGAAGACGCGCTCGAGACCGTGCGCGCGCTGGGCGAAGAGGGGGCCCTGAGCACGGTGGACGTGCTGGGCGAGGACGTCACCGAGGCGGGCCGGGCAGACGAGGCGGTCGAGGAGTACCTGAGGCTCGTCGACGCCCTGGCAGACGCCCGGCCGGACGCCACCATCTCGCTCAAGCCCACGCTCATGGGACTGCGGATCGACGAGCAGACGGCACGCCAGAACATGGACCGCGTGTTCGCGGCCGCGGCCCGCCGCGGCCTGCTCGTGCAGATCGACATGGAGGACCACACGGCCACGGACGCCACGCTGGAGCTCTACCGGCGGATGCAGAAGAGGCACGGCAACGCGGGCGCGGTGCTGCAGGCCAGATTGAGGCGCACGCTGGACGACGCGGACGTTCTCGCCTCTGCGGGCGCGGAGGTGCGGCTGTGCAAGGGCATCTACCTCGAGTCCGGGGACATGGCGTTCCAGGGGTTCGAGGAGATCCAGGACAGCTACCTGGCCGTGCTCCGGCGGCTCGTCGAGGGCGGCGCCCGCGTCGGCATCGCGACGCACGACACCCGCCTCGTCGAGGAGGCCGAGGCGCTCGTGCGCAGCCGCGGAATGTCGGCCGCGGACTACGAGTTCCAGATGCTCCTGGGCGTCAGACCCGCCCTGCGCAGAAGGCTGCTCGATGCGGGCCACGCCGTGCGCGTCTACGTGCCCTACGGACGGGACTGGGAGGCATACTCCGTGCGCAGGCTGAGGGAGAACCCCGAGATCGCGGGCCACGTGCTCAAGGGCCTCGTCACCCGGCAATAGGAGCCTGTCCGGGAAACGAGATTCTTTGACCCTTCGACGAGCTCCAGGGATAGGCGGGAGTCAGGGCATGGGGAACCCGGCCTCGGCGAGCATCTCGAGGCACAGGTCGCAGAGCTTGCCCGAGGACTCGTCGAACGTCAGGACCGTGCCCTGGGCGTCGGCCATGATGCAGCCCGCCGTCGGGCAGTGGGGCAGGTCGAGGGTGTGGCCGAACTCGTGGGCCGCCAGGTCCCTCAGCCTCTGCAGGTACTTCTTCTTGCGCTCCTTGGGCGTGATCTTGCCCATCTTCTTCTTGATCCTGTACGTGGAGACCACCGAGGACGGTCCTCCCATCTCCGCGAGTCCGCAGATGCCCCAATCGTAGACCTCGCCCTTGGTCGTGGAGATGTCCCTTTTCGTCAAGGCCATGATCCTGTCCGCTCCCTCGCCCATCCTGGGCGCGAGCCAGTCGAGGATCTTCTCGGCCCGCCAGCGCTTGCGCGGCTTGTACCACGCGCTCTTCGGGTGCTTGGCCCCCTCCAGCACGACGACGTTCCACCCGAAGATGGTCTCGATGGACGTGCGCACGTGCTCGATGTCCTTCTCGCCGATGTCGCCGAGAGGCTGGATCTCGAGGGTCCGCGCCTCGGGCTCCGGCTTCTCGATCGTCTTCTTCGCCTCCGGTGGGGCGGGGGAGGCCGGCTCCGGCTCGGGCGCGGCCGCGCTCGAGGGCGCTCCGCAGGCTGCGAGCGCGGTTATCATCACCATGGCATGCAGGGGCCTCGTCATCGCACGCTCCTGCCTGTCAGACATCCGGGCAGGCGTCACCTTGGTGCTCATGCCCCGATTCCCCTGCGCAGGACGTCCGCGAGGACCTTGTCTCCGAGCGCCACCGGGTTGCCCTTCATCGAGCTGGCCTGCCGCGCGCGTTCGACGAGCACGGCCACGTCTCCCTCACCGATCCCGTAGCGGGACAGCGGCGGGATCTCGAGCTTCTGCACGAGCTCTCGCGCCAGGGCCACGGCCCCGTCCGCGTCGCCGGCGCCGAGCGCCACGGCCACCCGGTCGTAGCGCGCCAGCGCGGGGCCGCCGGCGTCCTCACGCCTCAGCGCGGCCACGTTCGCCTCCATGACGTGAGGCAGGAGCGCGGCGCAGGCCACGCCGTGCGGCACGGGAAAGGCCGCGCCGAGCGGCGCCGCGAATCCGTGCACGGCGCCCAGGCCCGCGTTGGCGAGGCACAGGCCGCTCAGCAGAGCGGCGAGGGCCATGTCGTCGCGCGCCTCGTGGTCGTCGCCGTTGTCGCAGGCGCGCACGAGCGATCGCGACGCGAGCGTGATCCCCTGGAGCGCCAGGGCGTCGGTCAAGGGGTTGGCCTTCCTCGTCACGTAGGCCTCCACGAGCTGGGTCAGCGCGTCGAGGCCCGTGGCCGCGGTCACGCGCCTGGGCATGAAGTCCGTGAGCGCCGGGTCCACGAGCGCCACGGCCGGGACGAGGTGCGGGCTGCGCATGGACGCCTTGAAGCTCTTCTCGCGGCTCGTGATGACCGCGTTCTTCGTCACCTCCGTGCCCGTACCCGCGGTGGTGGGCACGGCCACGAGCGGCGCGGCCGGCCGATCGATCGTCCTGCCCCTGCCCACGACCTCCATGTAGTCGAGGGCGCTTCCGCCGCTGGTCAGCAGCCCGGCCACGGCCTTGGCCGCGTCCAGCGCGCTGCCTCCGCCGATGCCGATGACGAGGTCGCAGCGTGCGCCGCGCGCGGCCTCCGCGGCCCCGTCCACCACCTCGACGTCGGGCTCGCCCCGGACAGTGAAGAAGATCGCCTCGACGCCCGTGTCCCCGAGCAGCGCCTCGAGGCGCGCGATGTTGCGCGAGGCGTCCAGGTGCCTGCCGCCGCGCACCACCATGGCGCGCGAGCCGAGGCCGGCCGCGATCCCGCCGATGCGCTCGAGCGTCCCGCGCCCGAACACGATCTCGCCCGCCGAGCGGAACGTGAGCCCGGCCACCGTCACCAGCTCTCGTCGGATGGAAGCAGGCTCTCGTGCTTGACGCCCTCGCGATCGCGGTCCATCCAGCCGGCCACAGTCTTCTTCCACTCGAGGTAGTGGTCGGTCTGCTGGTGACGCGCGAAGTCCTCCGCATCGCGGTAGACCTCGTAGAGGAAGAACCGGCCCGGCTCGTCCACCTTGCGCAGCACGTCGAACCTCACGTTCCCCGGCTCCGCGCGGGTGCCCTCGTGGTTGCGGCGCGTGGCCTCGATGAACTCGTCCTCGTGGCCGGGCTTGGCCCAGATGGTGACGCACACGACGTACATGATCGTCCTCCATGGAGCTGAGTGGCACTCCAGTATATCCAGGTTGCGGGGATTCTGCCCAACCGGGAAGCGGGGGTCACGTCCGCTGCCGTTGAAGTCAGTGTAACAGACTGAATGCAATGATATTTTCATGCGCGCGCGGCAGGCATGTTCATTGCTAGACGTTGTGGCACGGATCGTATAGACAATGCGCGGGGTTCCCCGGGGATGATCGAGAAGGCACACACAAAAACACCAGCCGACGGCAAGGCTGGCGAGCAGTTCGCGACGGGCTCGTTCGACTGCCCGCACTGCAAGAAGGTGCACCCGGCATTCGTGTCGCGCTGCACCGAGACGGGCGAGCACGTGGACCGCGCCTTCAAGATGAAGGGTGCGCTCCTCGACGGCAAGTACCGCGTGGACCGGATGATCGCCAAGGGCGGGATGGGCGTCGTCTACGAGGGAACGCACGAGCGCCTCGATCGCAAGGTGGCCATCAAGTTCCTGCTCAGCGAGTACCACGCCAGCAAGCAGATGCTCACCAGGTTCCAGAACGAGGCACGGCTCGCGGCCTCGGTGGGACACCGCAACATCGTCGAGATCCTGGACATGGGCGAGACCGAGGACTCCATGCACTTCATGATCATGGAGTACCTCGACGGTCGGGATCTGGGCGAGATCCTCGACGAGTCAGTGAGGCTCACCCCGCACGTGGCCGTGGACCTCGTCATCCAGATCCTCTCGGCCCTCAAGGCCGTGCACGAGCAGGGCATCATCCACCGGGATCTCAAGCCCGAGAACGTGTTCGTCGGGGCGGAGCCCGGCACGGGCCTGAGCGTCAAGATCCTGGACTTCGGCATCTCCAGGCTGGGCCGCGAGGACTACGCGAACCTCAACCTCACGCGCACGGGCGCCGTGTTCGGCACGCCCGGATACATGGCGCCGGAGCAGGCCCGCGGCAGCAAGCACATCGATCGCAGGACCGACCTCTACGCCTGCGGCGTCATGCTCTACGAGATGCTCACCGGCTCCCTGCCGTTCAACGTCGAGAACTACAACGAGATGATCATCGCCATCACCACCGAGATGCCCATCCACGTCGGGCGGCACGGCATCTCGCTGCCGGACGGCCTGATGCACGTGGTGATGCGTGCCATCTCCCGCGAGCCCGACAGCGCCGCCGAGTTCTTCGAGGCCCTCAGGCCGTTCCGTTCGCCCGAGGCATACGCCTCCGAGCCGGCGACCACGCAACGGCCGAGGGCCATGCTCGACTGGTCCGGGGCCGCCGGATCCGGGCGGCCCGCCGGCCGGGCGGCGCTGCCCTCGAACGACTCGGCCTTCATCAGGGACTCGTCGCTCGACCAGATCGCCCCGAGAGGCGTGTCACTGCTCGAGACTCCATCCGCCGGGCGCCACCGCTCTCCCACACCCGATTCCGTGGGCCACCAGGATCTCGTGATCACGATCGACCCCTGCGTCGAGAGGGGCAACACGCCGTACCCGGTGCCCGGGGCGGGTGCATGGCACGAGCACGGCCGGACGGGCGCCGGCCGGTCGCTCTTCTCGGTCCCGCCGGACACGTCGATCTCGCTGGACGGCTGGGAGGGGCCCGTGTCCGCGCCTCCGCCCCGGCCGCGCAGACTCCCCGTGCCCCGATGGCTCCTCGTTGCCTCCGCCGCCCTGCTCCTGCTCGCCGCGAGCGGGGCCCTGACCCTCGTGCTCATCAAGGCGCGCGGGCTCGAGCAGCGCGTGAGCGCCGTGCAGGCTGCGGACGCCGGCCCCGTCCAGGCCGTGGAGCCGGAGCCCGCCGTGCCGGAGGCCTGGAGCGTGGTCCTGGAGGACCTGCCGGACGCCGCGGAGGTCTATGTGGACGGCGCCCTGCACCCCGAGCGTCCCCTGGCCGTCGCCCGGACCCGGGGCGCGAGCACGCTGCGCATCCTGTGCGAGGGATTCGAGCCCTGGGAGCGTGAGATCGCGATCCACGCGGACATGGAGCTCGTCCCCGACTTGATCCCGGCCGCCGATCCGGTGCATAAGAGCAAGAAGAAGAAGAAGTCGAAGAAGACCCGGGCGCAGAAGAGGCCGAAGATCGACAAGAGCTACCCGGGACTCATCTGATCCGGAGGAGAGCTCGATGCCAGCACGCCTGTCAGCTTCCCTGCTCGCGGCCGTGCTCCTCGCGGCCGTGCCCGTGCACGCGCAGGAAGAGCCCGCGGAGCCGGCCAAGGAGATCGACCCCGACACCGAGAAGGCGATCAAGCACTTCAGTTCTTCGAGAAGGGCAAGTTCGAGGCGGCGCTCGTCGAGTTCCTCAAATCCCACGAGTACAGGCCGAACTGGGCCCTGCGCTACAACATCGGCGTGTGCTACGAGGAGACGGGTCACCCCGTGGAGGCCCTCGACGAGTTCAACCTCTACCTCGTGGAGGGTGGCGAGAAGGTGCCGGAGGACCGGCGCGCCGAGGTGGAGGCGCACGTCATGGACCTCGAGCAGGAGATGGGGTTCCTCGTCTTCGACATCGACGAGGTGGACGCGCAGATCCTGATCGACGACTTCCGGAAGTTCATGACGCCCATCACCGATCCCGTGCCCGTGGAGGCCGGCTTCCACACCATCGAGGTGCGCAAGGAGGGGTTCGAGGTCTACCGCGCCAAGGTGACCGTGACCTCGGGCGAGGAGGTGACGCACGAGGTGGAGCTCGTCGAGAAGGACGGCGGCAGCGACGAGCCGTTCACGTGGGACGAGGTCACCCCCCCCGACGACCCCGGGGAGAAGAGCAAGAAGCCGCTCACGGGCATCTGGATCGGGCTCGGCGCCGGGGGCGGGCTCGCCATCGCCGCGGCCGCGACCGGCGGCGCCGTGCTCTCCACCAAGAAGAAGATGGACAGCGCGGCCGCTGATTGTGAGTCCACGATGACCCGCGACGACTGCCCGAGCGCATACAAGCACCAGGACACGGCCGAGGGTCTCAGAATAGCCACGAACGTGCTCTGGGGCCTGGCCGGCGCCGCGGCCGTCGCGGGCCTCGTCATGTACCTGACGAGCAAGCCCGCCGCCGAGGAAGCGCTCGCGGAGCCCGCCAAGCCGGAAGTCTCCGTGCTCCCGATCATCGCCCCGGGAGAGAATCCCACGATCGGGATCGAGGCCCTGATCAAGTTCTAAGCCCGCCTACTTGAACAGATCTTCAATATGGTTCGTGAAGATCGATGATCAGTGTGGTAATCTATGTGCCCAGACGATCATGGCAAAGGTGTGCACAGCATTGCCGGCAGCGTTCCTGCCGGCCTTCTGCGCCTTCTGGATGGCGTCCTGCGCCACGGATCTGGGCATCGAGAAGCGTGACGGGTGGCCCGACGCGCCGCCCGACGAGGGCGAGGTCGACTCCACGGACGTGCCCGTCGAGGACGGCCCGCTTCCCGACTGCGGAAACGGCACGATCGACGACGGCGAGGAGTGCGACGGGGATCTTCCGCGCGACTGCACGACCTCCTGCGACTCCACCGGGATCGAAACCTGCGTGGAGTGCTCCTGGAGCGAGTGCGTCCCGCCCTGCGAGACCTGTAGCGGCGCTGACGACGACTGCGACGACATGATCGACGAGTCTGGCCGGTTCACCACGGCCACGACCGTCCGGGTCACCGAGGACGACGCCCCCTCGACCCAGGCCTCCCTCGCCTGGACCGATACCGAGTTCGGTCTCGTGTGGGTGGACGAGAGGGGTGGCCAGCAGGACCTGTACTCGGCGATCGTGGCGGCCGACGCGTCCATCCCCTTCGGGGAGGACCTGTTCGTGTCCGCGGACACGAGCACGCTCGCGCCCGCCATGGTGTGGGCGAATGACGTGTTCAACGTGGTCGCCACGGACGAGACCGGCGGGGCGGGCCGGCACGTCTTATTCCAGCGCATGGACGGAGTCGGGGACACGACTGGCCCGGTGCGCACGGCCGGGAGCATCCCCAGCACGGACCTGCGCGCGCCGTCGATCGTGGAGCGCACCGGAGGCGGCGGGTTTGCCGTGACGTGGGACTCGAGCTTCGACATCCACCTCGTGCTCACGAACTTGCTGGGAAACCCCACCAGTGGGCCGTTCGACCTGGTCACGGACGGCAACGTGTCGCGTGACGCCCACCTCGCCTCCCGGCACCCATTACGGGGTGGTGTGGGTGGACGAGCGCGACGGCAACCCCGAGATCTACGCGGCCGTGGTGGACTCGTCCGGCGAGTTGGTTGACCCCCCCGGGGTCTTCCCGCTCACCGATGATCCTGCCGACTCCGAGCAGCCCGCGGTCGTCTGGGACGGATCCACGTTCGCCGTGGCCTGGAGCGACGGGCGCACGGGCACGGGCAACATCTTCCTGACGCGCTTCAACCTCACGGGCACGGAGCCCGAGGTCGAGGTGCAGATCACGCACGCCGAGGAGGACGCCACGGCCCCGTCCATCGCCTGGACGGGATCGGCGCTCGGCGTCGCCTGGCAGCAGGGCGCCGGCATCCACCTGCAGGCGTTCGAGGGGGCGGGCCACCCGCTGCTCTGCGAGCAGGAGATCTCGGGCGGCGGCGACTCGAAGGATCCGGTGCTCGTCGTGATCGACACGGGCTTCGGCGTGGCGTGGAACGACGATCGCGAGGGCAACGAGGAGATCTACCTGTCCATCGTGGCTCACGAGGCCTGCCCCTAGTCCGCCATGTCCGGCGAAGACCAAGGCGATCCCGCAGCCGGCAAGGAGCCCGAGGACGGCAAGACGGACGACACCTTCCGCTGCCCCCACTGCAAGAAGCAGCACCCGGTTTTCATGACGCGCTGCCCCGAATCGGGGCAGCACATCGACCAAGTCTACAAGATGGCCGGGATCGTGCTCGAGGAGAAGTACCAGGTCGGCAAGATGAGCGGCGAGGGAGGCATGGGCGTCGTCTACAGCGGCACCCACCTCAAGATCGGCCGCAAGCTCGCCATCAAGTTCCTGCGCAGGAGCGCCTCGGCCAGCGCGCGGATCATCGAGCGGTTCCAGAACGAGGCGCGCATCGCAGCCTCGGTGGGCCACCGCAACATCGTCGACATCCTGGACATGGGCTCCACCGAGGACGGCGTGCCCTACATCGTGATGGAGTACCTGCAGGGCAACGACCTGGGCGACATCCTGGACACCGCGGTGAGGCTGCCGCAGCCGCTGGCCGTGGACTTCGCCATCCAGATCCTCAGCGCCCTGCGTGCCGTGCACGAGCAGGGGATCATCCACCGCGATCTCAAGCCCGAGAACGCCTTCATCGTCAACGAGGCCGGCGGCGGCGTGACGCTCAAGATCGTGGACTTCGGCGTGTCCCGGCTCGGGCAGACCGACGGTGCGCCTCTGAGCACCACGCGCACCGGCGCCGTGTTCGGCACGCCGCGCTACATGGCGCCCGAGCAGGCCCGCGGCCGCAAGAGCATCGACCGCAGGGCGGATCTGTACGCCTGCGGCGTGATCCTCTACCAGATGCTCTCCGGCGCCCTGCCGTTCGAGGCCGAGGACTACAACAACCTCATCATCGCCATCACCACCGAGGAGCCGCTGCACATCGCCAAGCACGGCGTGGCGGTCTCCGAGGGCCTGGTCGCCGTGGTCATGAAGTCCATCGCGCGCGAGCCCGACGCCCGCTTCGAGACGTCCGACGACATGATCGAGGCGCTCCTGCCGTTCCGGGGCAAGGAGCTGGACTCGATGGACCCGTCGCTCTCGGGTTCGATCCCGTCCATCCCGGGCTGGAGCAGCAACAAGGCGGGCACCCCGTCGGTCCGCATCGGCGAGACGACGGGCTCGGGACTCGGGCAGTCCGGGCCGCACGACGTGGTGACCCTCGGTCCCGACTCGGGCGTGAGCTTTCCCTCGGTCGAGGCCCAGAGGGCGTGGTCCGCCACCGGAACCGGCCGTCCGCCAACGGGCTCGCCCGCGCCTCTCGCGAAGCGCAGGATGGGGCCGGCGTGGATGCTCGCGGCGGGCGTGGTCCTCGTCGTGGCCGTGCTGGGCGCCGCGGCGGCCTACATCTACACCGAGACGAAGCGCATCGAGGAGAAGATGGTTGCGCTTGCAACCCAGCCCGCGGTGGAGACGACGCCCCAGCCCGTTGCCGAGCCCGAGCCTCCCACGTGGAAGGTGTCCCTGACTGGCCTTCCCGACGGTGCCGAGGTGTCCGTGGACGGGACGCTGCACCCGGAGAGGCCCCTGCTCGTGGCCGAGTCCGACGGGCCGCGCAGGATCCAGATCGAGGCGGACGGGTACCTGGACTGGGAGAGGCAGGTCTCGGTCCACGACGATCTGTCCCTGCCCGTGCACATGAAGCCGGAGCCTCCCGCCGAGGAGGAGGAGAGCGGCAAGCCGGTGAAGAAGCCTGGCAAGAAGCCCGGGAAGAAGCCGGACGAGAAGCCCGGCACCAAGAAGAAGATCGACACGGTCTACCCGGGACTCACGTGATGATGGCGACGAAGCGTCAGGGCAACGGTGCGAGCGGACCCGTGAGGGTACACCTGGTCGTGTCATCGCCGCGCTCGAGCCGCATCTACGACCTAGAGGAGGGCCAGATGCTTCTCGTGGGCCGCAGCTCCGAGATCGAGGTGACGGTGGACGACCCCATGGTCTCGCGGATCCACACGCAGGTCGAGAGGCTCGAGAAGGGCGTTGCCGTCACCGATCGCGGCAGCTCGAACGGCACGTGGGTCAACGGCAAGATGATCGCGGAGACCTTCGTCATCGGGCCGGGCGACGAGGTCAAGCTCGGGTCCACGGTGCTCACGATCGTGGAGGCGAGCGCCCTGCCCATGTACCGACGGAGCGTCATGCCGCACGAGGAGCTCATGGTGCGATTCGGCTACGAGCTGGAGCGCGCCCGCCTCCATGGCGTGCCCATGGGTCTCATCTACATGGATCCCTCCGTGTTCGTCGCGTCGGAGGATCGCCTGGTCTCGACCTTCATGGAGGTGATGGGGCCGGGCGACATGCTCGGGCACGCCGAGGAGAACGAGTTCCTCGTGCTGCTGCCCGAGGGGAGCAGGCAGCGCACGGAGGGGCTCGTGCGGCAGTTCCTCGAGCTCGTGCTGGATCCCACCGAGGCGAGGAAGGGCATCGGCGTGGCCGTGTTCCCGGACGGCGGCATGGACACGGCCTCCCTGCTCGCGACGGCTCGCAGGACGGCGGCGCGCCGCGAGTGGCGCAGGTCGATCGCACCGCAGCCCACACCCGATGACGATGCCAGGGCCATCACGGTCGTCGAGGGCGTGTCCGCGGATGCGGATCCCGAGCAGAGCTTCATCGCGCGCGATCCCGCCATGCGCAGCCTCATCAAGCTGGCCAAGAAGGTGGCCGTCGCGGACGTGCCGGTCCTCATCACCGGAGAGACGGGTGCGGGCAAGGAGGTCCTCGCGAGATACGTTCACATCAACAGCCCGCGCAAGAAGGGGCCGTTCGTCAAGGTCAACTGCGCGACGCTTCCGCCGTCCGTGATCGAGTCCGAGCTCTTCGGGCACGAGAAGGGCGGCTTCACTGGTGCGGACGAGAAGAGGATCGGGTTCTTCGAGTCGGGCAACTTCGGGACCGTGATGCTCGACGAGATCACCGAGCTTCCCCTGTCCATCCAGGCCAAGCTCCTCAGGTTCCTCGACGACTTCACCATCACGAGGGTTGGCTCGAGCAAGGAGGTGCTCCTCGACGTGCGCGTGCTCGCCCTGACGAACAGGGACGTGGAGGAGGAGGTGAGGACGGGCCGCTTCAGGCAGGACCTGTACTACAGGCTGAGCACGTTCGTCCTGTTCGTCCCTCCCCTGCGGGGCAGGCGGGCGGACATCCCGGTGCTGGCTCGCTACTTCACCCTGCGCGCCTCGCGCAGGAGCCGCCGTCCCGTGCCCGTCGTGACCGACGCCTATCTCGATCGCCTCGCCTCCCATACCTGGCCCGGCAACGTGCGCGAGCTGCGCAACGTGGTGGAGAACTCGCTCATCCGCGCCGACGAGGACGAGCTCCTGCCCGAGCACCTGCCGGCGCTGCGCAGCGCTCGCGATGCGCCGCCGCTGCCCAACGGTGTCGCGGGCGGGGTGTCGGGCACCATGCGCCAGCGCAAGGAGGCGGCCGAGGCCGAGGAGATCCGCAAGGCCCTGGACTCCACGGGCGGGAACCAGACCGCCGCGGCGAAGATCCTCGGCGTCTCGCGCCGCACGCTCTGGACCAAGATCCGGCAGTACGGCATCGAGGTCAAAAAGGGCGGCTAGAAGCCTGCTGCCCTTCGATAAGCTCAGGGCAGCGGATATGGGCAGCGGCAATAGGCAGCGGGCTTCTAGGTCTCACCCATCATGCTGAGCAGCTCGATGACCTCCGTGTCCTCCGGATCCTCCTTCTTGGCCTTGCGAGCGAAGAACAGGGCTCGCTTCTCGTCGCCCGTGCGTAGCGAGATGCGTCCCTGCCTGACGAGCGACTGGCACAGCGAGATCGGGCAGCCCTCCTTGATGAGCGCGATGGCGCGCAGGGCCTGCTGGGCCAGATCCCAGTCCTCGATCATCTCGGCGATGTTCGCCAGCTCGGCGGCAACCATGCCGTTGTGCCGGTCCATCTTGAAGGCGTCGTGCAGCCACTTGAGCTGCTGCTCGATGTCCTCCGCGGCCTCGGCCACGCGCGATTTGCGGTAGATGAGCGCGGCGAGCTCGGGCGACCTCTTGCTGCCGAGCTCCTCGATCGCGGCGTCCAGGATCCTTCCCGCCTCCTCGATGTTCCCTCCCGCGATGTAGGCATCGACGAGCGCCCCGGCGGTGGGTGCGTCTCCGGGCTTGATGTCGAGGATGTCCTGGAAGATGGGAATCGCCTCGTCGACCTTGCCGGCCTGCGTGAGCAGCTCGCCCGCGCGCCTGAGAAACTCCGCCTGCTCGTCCGTGTCGTCCGTCGACATCGCGTCCTCGACGAGCAGGTGGGCCAGCTCCACGAGGATGCCGGCCTGCTCGTAGACGGAGCGCAGCTCCGCCCGGATGGATTCGTTGTCGGGATTCTCCTCGTGGGCCTTCTCGAGCCCCGCACGCGCGTCCTCGGGCCGGCCCAGCTCGGAGTAGGCGCGGCTCATGCCGAGCACGGCCTCGATCCCGGCGTCGCCCTCCTCGATCTGCGCCAGGTACGCGCAGGTGGCGGCCACGCCCTCCCAGTACCCGTCATCCGTGTCGATGTCGCGCAGGAGGTGCAGGGCCTCGATGTCCTGCGGGTTCGACTCGATCCAGCTGTGAAGGTTCTCGCGCGCCTCGGCTCTCTTGTCCTGGGCGTTCTCGAGCTCGACCAGCCTGAAGGTCGTCGTGCGCTCGGCCTCCACGTCGCCGCTTTCCCGAGTGCTCCTGCGCCTCTTCGCGAGCGCCTGCTCGAGCTCCGGAGCCACGGCCGTGTCGATCGTGAACGCCTCCTCGAGATCCATGAGCGCGTCGGCGTCGCTGCCGGCCTGGAGGTGGATGGCGGCGCGCATCCTGAGCACCTCGAGACGCTCCTCTCCCGCGACGGACTCGAGGATCTCGGTGAGCTTGCCCGTTGCCTCGTCGAGGTCGCCGGCGGCCAGCATGCAGGCCGCCAGCTGGATGGAAATCCTGACGTCGTCCGGCGCCAGCCCGGAAGCCTGATCGAGGAGCTTGAGCGCGGCCTCGGCGTCGCCGAGCGCGTCTCGGTAGACCGCGGCGGCCCTGAGGAGCATGGGGACCTTCTCGTCCGGGTCCTCCTGCGCCGCCGCCGCGTCTTCGATGAGCCTGGCCAGGCCCGTGTGGTTGCCCCTGTCCTCGTACTTGCCCTGGAGGCTCCTGAGGATCTCCTCGTTCGCGGGATCGCCGCGGTAGCCCAGCTCGAGCGCCCGCATCGCCCCGGCGTCGTTGTCCATGGACTCGTAGAGCGCCGTGAGATCGAGCGCGAGCGCCGAGGCGTCCGCAGCTTCCAGCGACCCGAGCCGCCGCTCCATGAGCTCCGCGCGCTCGGGCGGATCGTGATCCGCGCCCAGGCTGTCGAGCAGCGCCTCGAGCAGGTCGGGATCCTTGGGCGCCCACTCCAGGGACGAGCGGTACACGGTCACGGCCTCCTCGTGGGTCACGTTCTCGAGGATCTTGCCGAGCCTCAGTGACATGGACGTGATGGACGGGATGTCCCTGCGTCCCTGGGCGGCCATGAGGTTCGCCTGCAGGAGCTCGATCAGGTCCTCGGTCCTTCCCTCCGCCTCGAAGTGGCCGATGAGCAGGTCCTGGGCCTCCGCGTGCTCAGGGTCCTCCATCAGGATGTTGCGCAGCGTCTCCACACCCGTCTCGATCTGGTTCTCGATCTGGAGGAGCGCCCGCGCCTGCGTGAGGCGCAGGGCGTTGCGCTCCGAGATCTCGTGCAGGCTGTCGAGCGTCTGGTCGACGAGCTCCTGGAGCCTCTCCACGTCGCCGAGCTGGCCATAGATGCCGGCCAGCGGCTCCCACGCACCGCGTGCCGTGGGGTAGCGCTCGAGCAGGCTCTCGTAGAGCTTGGCCACGAGCGTCAGGTCACCCTCCGGCCCGGCCGCGAGCTCGGCGACACGCCTGCCCAGGGCGAAGACGTGCTCGGGCTCGCCCACCTCCTTGGCCTCGCTGAGCCACTTGACGGCGCCCGCAAGGTCCCCGGCCTCCATGCGTCTCTCGGCGAGCGCCAGCAGGGCCCACTCGATCCTGCCCAGGTCCTCTGGCATGGCGTGCCCGATCTCCACGGCCCGCAGCATGAGTGCCTCGGCGCGGTCCCACTCCTCGAACTTGAGCGCCAGGTCGGCGGCCTCGTGCGCGTCCTCGGGAGCGGCCTCGTCGCGGCCCGTCTTGAGCACGAGGTAGTCGAGCAGCATCTTCTCGTCGCCCGAGTTGCGGGCGACCTGCCCGTAGAGGTCCATGAACTCGTCGCTCTCCGCGTGCTTCTCTCCCGCGCGGCCCATGATGAGGCCGGCCCGCTCGTAGCGTGCGTCGTCCTCGAGCGCCTTGCGCAGGGTGGAGAGCCCCTCTGCCAGCGTGTCCTGGTGGGCGAGCATGACCTCGGCCATGGAGTAGAGCGCGCTGGCGCGCGTTTCCACCTGGTCCTCGCCCATGCTCGCCAGCCGGCCGAGGAGCCTCATCTGCTCCTCCGTGTTGCCAAGCGCGCCCTGGACCCTCTCGGCGGCGCGCCAGACGTCGATCTCTCGCACGCCGGTCTCCTCGGCCTGCGCGTAGAACTTGGCGGCCTTTTTCAGGTCCTCCTTGTCCTTCTCCATCACCTCGCCCAGCCGGAGCAGGAGCTCGCAGCGCACGTACGTGTCCGTATCGCGGCGGGCCTTCTTGAGCGACTTCTCCAGGACCTTGACGTACTTGTCGGTCTGCTCGAGCTGGACGGCCAGCTCGCGCGCCGCGTCGTGGTGCAGCGGCGAGACCGGGTCGCTCTCGATCACGCCCAGACGCATCTCGAGCGCCTCCTCGGGCTGCTCGAGCGAGCTCTCGAGCAGGTCGGCCAGCTCGGAGAGGATCCTGCCCTTCTTGCGCGGGTTCTTGACGTGCTCCAGCCGGGTCTCGAGCACCCGCTTGAGCAGGCCGTACTGCTCGTGGCGCCGGAGGTTGTTCTGGATGCGCATCGCCTCGGCGTCGTTCTGTGCGATGGCCTCGATGGCGGACTCGAGCTGCTCGGAGGACTGCTCCTCCTGCCCCTGGTCCGCGGCGATGCGGCTCAGCTCGAGCAGGACCTCGGCCGGACCGATCTGGTCTGGCTCCGGCTCGTCCTCGGGCCTGCGACGCACCGTCATCAGCAGCGACTGGTAGGCCGCCTCGGCGCGTTCGTGGTTGCCCGACTCGCGGGCCAGCTCGGCCAGCTCCGTCATGATGTCCACGTTGCCGTGGTCCATCTTGGATGCGGTCCCGAGCTCGTCGAGTGCGAGGTCCATCTCGTCCAGCGCGTGGGCCACCCGCGCGAGCCTGAGGTGCATGCCGGCACGCTCGGGCGACCGGCGCCGGCCGAATCCCTCGATCAGCTCCTGGATGATCCCGCGGGCCTCGTCGTGCCTGCCCGTGGCGAGCAGGCTGTCGGCCAGCATGCGCTTGAGATCGCGGTCGTCAGGCTCGAGGCCCACGGCCTTCTCGAGCACCTCCAGCGCCTCGCCCGGCGTGCCCAGGTGCTCCTCGTAGATCTCGTAGGCTTCCCTCGCATACGCGATGACGGAGGCCTCGTTCTTGGCGATACCGGCGGCCGTGACGAGCACGGCCGCGAGAGGCTTCCAGTTCTCCCGCTCCCTGTACCTCTCGATGAGCAGTCTGCGGACCTCGGTGTTGCGCGGGGCCTCCTCGAAGGCCGTCTCGAGAGAGGCGATGGCCTTGTCGTTGCGCTCGGCGCGCAGGCAGGCCCTGGCGAGCTGCAATCGGATCGCCACGCGCTCCTTCTCGCTCGCCGCCTCGAGCCGGCGCTCGAGCCAGGGGATGGCCTCGGCCGGCTCGTCCCGCCCGATGCTGAGTCGGGCGAGGGCGTCGAGGGCCTCGTTCGTGCAGGACAGGTCCACGACGCGCGAGTAGGCATCGATGGCCCGCTCCACGTCGCGGAGGCTCTTCTCGGCCAGCCGGGCCGCGCGCGTCCACAGCTTGGCGGCGCGCTCGGGGTCGTCCATCTCCTCGAGCTTCCTGGCCTGCTCCGTGTAGATGTCCGCCAGCCTGTCGATCTGGCCGCGCGAGCCCAGGATCTCGCCGAGCGCGACGATGGACGCCTCGTGCCCCGGCATGTCCCGGAGATTCGCGAGCAGCGATTCGACGCGGCCTCCGCGCTCCTCGAACTCGCCGGTGAGTCGCGAGATCTCCATGCGCAGCTCGAGCTTGGGCTCCACCTCCCCGGTGAGCGCGAGCTCCTTCATCTTCAGGGCGAGGAGGTCCGCGAGCCTGTCGGCCCTCTCGCACAGCGCCGCCGCGAGCCGGATCGTCTCCATGTCGTCAGGCGTCTCCTCGAGGATCTCCTGGTAGAGCTCGATGGCGCGCCGGCCCTCGCCTATCTCGGAGAGCATGGTCGCGGCCTCGAGCCTCAACTCGCGCCTCCGTGTCATGTCGAACGGCAGCTTCGCCCCGTCGATGAGGAGCTGTGCGGCGCGCCGCCTGTCACCGTCCTCGATGTTCGATGCCACGAGCTTGCCGTGCGCCCATGCCGAGGCGTCCTCCACCGAACGCTGCCCCGTCGCATCACGCGACCCCCTCCACATGGCCGTGGCGCGCTGGTAGAGCTTCTGCAGGGTCGTGCGCGACAGCTCCCTGTCTCCACTCGATTCGATCGCGACCTCGGCGGCCTCGTAGAGCGCATCGAGGTTGCTTTTTGCCAGATCGTCCATCTTGAGCAGGGTCTGGACGAGGTCCTTGCCCGGGACGCGCCGCTGCAGCTCGGCGAGCAGCCGCAGGCCCTCGGGGTGGCTCGCGCCGTGCGCGACGGCCATCTGTGCCGCGCTCTCGGCCACGGCGAGATCCTGTCCATGATCACGGTGCCAGACGGCGATCTTGAGCTCGAGCTCGCTCGTGATCTCCTGGCGGAGCGAGTCGGCCCGGCCCGCGACGCTCGTGCCGAGCGAAACGGCGAGCTGGTCCCATGCATCGTCCCCCTCTGCCGCCTTCTCCAGGTCCTCGAGCAGGACGCCATCGACGTAGTCGAGCGCCTCGGCGAGGGACACCACGGCTGCGGCGCTCGTGTCCCACTGTCCGGCACGGGCTGCGGCGCGGGCGATGTTCCTGTTGACCTCGACGTGCGTCGAGTCGAGTCCGAACGAGGCGGTGTAGGCCACGACGGCCCCTGCGGGATCGTCGAGCTCCTCGTCCAGGATGCGGCCCTCCTCGAGTCGCAGCTGGGCGGCACGCGCCGGGATGCCCTCCAGGGCCCCGGCTGCGGTGCGGTAGGTGTCGGCCGCCGTCTGCCACTCGCCGGCTGCCTTGGCGAGGCGCTCGAACTCGGCCTCGAGCGCCAGGTCCGTCGGCTCGATGCAGAACGCACGCGAGATGGATCCGAGAGCTACCGCGGGATCCTCGGCCCGCTCCTCCTGCAGCCGCGCGGCGCGGCGCAGGATCGTGACCTGCCCCCCGGCGTCCTTCGTGGCCGCGAGATGCGGCTCGACGAGCGCGAGCAGGGCCTCCCAGGCGTCGGTGGCCTCGTAGGCGCTCGTGAGGGCCTGCGCCGCCTCGAGCGCGCACTCCGGCACGTCGAGAAGGTCCTTCATTCCCCCACGCGCGATCTCGCTTGACGGGTCGTCGCCCAGCGCCAGCCCGTAGTAGCGTGATGCCTCCTTCGGCTGCTCGAGGTGACGTCCGTACACCTCGCCGAGCCGTGCCAGCAGGGCGCCGGCGCGGCTGTGCTCCGAGACCGACGTCTTCTCCAGGATGGTCGCGAGCTCGGACCAGCGCGCCGCTCCGGCGAGCAGCGCATCGAGCGCCTCGATCGCGTCGGGCTTCTCGCCGAACTCCTCCAGGATCGCGGTCCAGGCGTCGATGGCCGCCGTGGCGTCGTCGAGCCTGTCGGTGAGCGTGCGCGCCGCGCGCACGAGGTCCGCCCTGCGCTGCTCCGGGAGCATGTCCAGGCCGGCACGCCTCTGCAGGGCCTCGACGAGCTGCTTCCACTGCTCGGTGGCCTCGAACAGCTCGATCGTGGCCCCGAGGGCCTCCACGTCGCCCGGGTCGTCCTCGAGTCGCGCATTCCACGCGGCCAGGGCGCGGTCCGTCTCTCCCAGCTCCTGCGCCAGGTGCGCCGCCTGCCCGAGCACGTGCCTCTTCATCGACGAGGCCTGCTCGAGGTTCGCCAGCTGGTCGAGGACCGCCAGACGCTCGCTCGAGCGGCCCGTCTCGGCGAGCAGGTCGTTGAGGATCTGCGCCGCGCTCAGCGCCACGGCGGGATCCGCCTCGGGGTTCGTGATCACGTTCGTGTAGAGCTCGATGGCGCTGTCGGGCTGCTTCAGCTCGGCGCTGTGGACCTTTGCAGCCTCCATGAGCAGGGGCACCTTGGCCGCCTCCTCTGTGCAGGCCTGGGCCGCCTCGGCCAGGACCTTGGCGCGCAGGTCCTGCCGGTCGGAGCGTTCCGCGAGCCTCCGGATGTTCTTGCGCGCGGCGGCGTGCGTGGGTTGCAGGAGCAGCACGGCGGAGAAGTGCTCCATGGCCCTGCCGTCCTCGCCCATCTCCGTGAGCCGGTCGCCCGCCTCTCCGTGCAGGGCGATCGTCCTCTCGCCCTCCGAGAACCCGATGGCAGACTCGATCACCCTGACGGAGTCCTCGGGCTTGTCGATGGCGTCATAGTTCGTCCTGAGCAGCGCCAGGGCGTCGATTCGCACCTCCTGCTCGGCCGAGTCCAGCTCGAGAATCTGCTCGAGCAGGGCCAGCCCCTCCTCGTGCCCCGGGCGGATGCCCAAGAGGGCCCTGAGCGCCTCGAGGGCCGAGGCGGGCTCGCCCACCTTCTCGAGGTAGCAGGTGGCGATGCGCACCCGCATCTCCCGGACCTCCTTGGCGGGCAGGGTCGGGATCCTCTCGCGCCACAGGTCGATGAGCTCCTGCCACCGGTCCTGCCTCTCGAGCAGCCTCTCGAGAGAGGTCATCAGCCGCTTGTTGTCCGGCTCGATCACCAGGAGCTGCTTGAGGTAGTCGGCCGCGCGGCCCGGCTCGTTGGCGAAGTCCTTGGCCACCTGCATGGCGTCGTTCAGCAGCCTCTTTCGCTTGTCCGGCTCCTGCGTGGACGCGAGCGTCCTGTCGTAGACGCTCAGCAGATCGTCCCACTTCTTGGCCGACGTGAGCTCCACCACGAGCCTGTCGAAGGCCCACTCCGCCTCGGGGTCGACCTCCATGACCTGGATGAACAGGCTGCTCATGGCGTCGGGGTCGTCACCGAACCACTCCTCGTGGAACTGGACGGCGCGGTGCGAGACGACCTCGATGGTCTGGCTGCCGGATGCCGTGCCGAGCACCTGCCTGTACAGGGCGGCCACGTCCTCGGGCCTCTGCATCTTGTCGGCGAGATCCTCGGCGTGATTCCAGGCGTCCTCGTTGTCGGGCGAGGACTCGACCGCCTTGAGAGCCGCTGCGAAGGA
Source organism: Deltaproteobacteria bacterium (assembly GCA_019310245.1). Taxonomy (GTDB): domain Bacteria; phylum Myxococcota_A; class Polyangia; order DRWM01; family DRWM01; genus JAFDER01. Next base: position 9,731 of record JAFDER010000014.1, on the reverse strand, counting down.
CTTGTCCAGCGTCTCGGATCCGTCCTTGTTCTTGCTTTTTGCTTTGGACTTCTTCCCCATGATTCCTCAAGTATTTCAGAGAGTTGTCAAAGCGCCCATCCCCGGCGCGGACGAATATTATCAGCGAGAACGATAGGGATGGTCAACTCGTTTTTTTCAGTGTCATTGGCAATGGTAGGGATCGCCTTCCCCCTGCACGCAGACGGGATTTTGTCGAGGAGACGCGAGGACCTGCTTCTAAGGGAATATATCGATGGCTATCGTAGCCAGGGGGTGGGGTAGAGGCCCAGCTGGAGCACGAGGATGAGGGCCACGAGGATGGCCGCGATGATCTGGCCCGAGCGCACGGGCACCGCCACGGGCTTGCCCTCCTCGCTCTCGCGCATGAACATCACCACGATGACGCCGATGTAGTAGTAGGCGCTCACCACCGAGGCGATCATGCCGAGCACGGCCAGGAGCCACAGGCCGTGCTCCACGGCCGAGGCGAAGATGTAGAGCTTGCCGAAGAAGCCGGCGAGCGGCGGCATGCCGAGCATGGACAGGAGGAAGATGCCCATGGCGGCGCCGAGCAGCGGGTGGCGCCTGCCGAAGCCGCGGTAGTCGTCGATGTCCGTGGCCTCGCTGCCTCCCTTGACGGCGGAGCACACGATGGCGAAGGCACCGGCGTTGGCCGCGAGATACGCGAACAGGTAGTACAGCACGCCGGCCATGGCCGCCTCGCCCGCCTTGTGCATCGTCACCACGCCGATGAGGATGTAGCCCGCGTGGGCGATGGACGAGAAGGCGAGCATGCGCTTGATGTTCTTCTGCTTGAGCGCCGCCATGTTCCCCCAGAACATGGTGAGCACGGCGAGGACCGCCAGCACGGAAGCCCAGCCGAAGGGCGGACCGGCGAGGATCCCGCCCGTGAGGACCACCGAGAGGAAGCGCAGCATGACCACGAAGGCCGCGGTCTTGACCACGGCCGCCATGAAGCTGGTGGCCGGCGTGGGGGCTCCCTGGTACGCGTCGGGCGTCCACATGTGGAACGGCACGGCCGAGACCTTGAACGCGAGCCCGACCAGCACGAGCACGCCGCCCAGCATCACGAGGGGCTTGGCCCCGGCTCCCGCGAGGCCCTTGCCCATGGCCTCGAACGAGGAGACTCCGGTCTCGCCGTAGAGCAGCGCGAGGCCGTAGAGCAAGATGGCCGAGGCGAAGGCGCCCATGAGGAAGTACTTCATTGCACCCTCGGTCGAGCGCGGCGAGGCGCGGCGCATGCCGGTGAGGATGTACGCGCCCAGGCTCATGGTCTCGAGCGCGAGGAAGAACATGATGAAGCTCGAGCTCGCGCACAGGAGCATCGCCCCGCACGTGGCGAGCATGAGCACGGGGTGGAACTGCCCCTCGTCCGCCTTGATCTCGTAGAGGTGGTGGCTGGACATGAGGGAGGCGAGCGACCCGCCCAGGGCGCAGAGCATGAAGCCGAACAGCGCCAGCTTGTCCACCTGCAGGGCGCCTCCGATCTCGATGACCCCGCCGAGCTGGCCTCCGAACCACAGCACGGCGCTCACGATCGCCGCGGCGCCGAGGATCGTGGCCGAGACGAGCGCGCGGTCGATGGAGGACGCGTAGGAGATCTCGTCCACGGGAGGCTCGCCCTTCGTGTGGATGGAGCGGAACAGGCTGCCCGCCGTCTTGCCGCTCTTCTGCAGCAGCGCGTCGACGAAGATCATGGCGACGGCGCCGGCCGCGATGATCAGGATGGGGGAGAGGGCGATGAAGGTCGTGAGCGTCATTGCACACCTCCCTTCGCGGGCTTGCCTCCGCCCGGCATCACCGGCGGCACCTTCGGCAGGTTCGGCTTGTGCCCCGTGGGAAGGGGGCTGCCCGGCCTGTATCCCTTGATCTTGCCGCCCTTGCGGAGGGGATGGTTCGCGGTGAGCTTGGTGATGCTCTGTCCGGGGCCCGCCTTGATCTGCCGGGGCTTCGCCGCGATGGGCAGCGGCCTGCGGTCAGGCGGGAGCAGCCACGTGACGGGCTTGCTCAGGACCGGCTGATCGATCGTGAGCGAGGCCGCGCCCTTCCTGAGATAGTCCATGCGCATGAGCTCCACCGACGGCTCGATCTTCTTGAGGAACGGCGTGGGGAAGAGCCCCATCGCGAAGATGAGGATGATTCCCGGCAGGAGGTACAGCCACTCGCGCGCGCTCAGGTCCTTGAGGTCCCGGTTGCGCGGGTTCTTCAGGCTGCCGAAGAACATCCTGAGCACGACCGAGAGCATGTAGACGGCCCCGAGGATCACGCCCGTTGCGGCGAGCGTGGCCATCCAGCGAGCGTGCGGCAGAACCTGGGACTTGAACGTGCCCCAGAGGATCAGGAACTCGCCGATGAAGCCGTTCGTCGTCGGCAGCCCGATGGACGAGAGGGTGACGATGACGAACACCGCGGCGTAGGCCGGCATGACCTTCGCCAGCCCGCCGAACTCCGAGATGAGGCGAGTGTGACGACGCTCGTAGATCACGCCCACGAGGAGGAACAGCATTCCGGTGGAGATGCCGTGGCTGAGCATCTGGAAGACCGACCCGGCCATGGCCCGGTTCTCGAGGGCGAAGAGGCCCAGCATGCAGAAGCCCAGGTGGGCCACGGACGAGTAGGCCACGAGCCTCTTCACGTCCTTCTGCATCCACGCGACGAGCGATCCGAAGATGATGCCGATGATGGCGAGAATGGCCAGCGTGGGTCCGAGCTCGTGCGAGGCCTGCGGGAAGAGCGGCATGGCGAAGCGAAGGAACCCGTAGGTGCCCATCTTCAGCAGGACGGCCGCCAGGATGACCGAGCCCCCCGTGGGTGCCTCGGTGTGCGCGTCCGGCAGCCACGTGTGCAGCGGCCAGAACGGCACCTTGATGGCGAAGCTCAGCGCGAAGGCGAGGAACAGCCACCACTGCATCGCGGGAGGCAGGATGACCCTGCGCAGCTCGAGGTAGCTGAACGTGGTCACGCCGGTCAGCTCCTTGAACTGCGCCACCAGGAAGAGGATGGCGACGAACATGAGCGCCGAGCCAACCATGGTGAAGATGAAGAACTTGACGGTGGCGTGGATGCGCCGCTCGCCCCCCCACATGCCGATGATGAGGTACATCGGGATGAGCATCAGCTCCCAGAACACGAAGAAGAGGAAGAGGTCGAGCGCCAGGAACGCGCCGATCATCGACGTCTGCAGCAGGAACAGCGCGAAGAGGTACTCGCGGATGCGGTCCTTGATGTAGGAGTAGCTCGACAGCACGACGATCGGCAGGAGCAGGGTCGTCAGGAGCACGAGCCACAGCGTGATGCCGTCCACGCCCACGGAGTACGTGATGCCGAAGGCGGGCACCCAGTTGCGCATCGTCACGAACTGGAACGTTCCCTGCGAGTAGTCCCCCGTGAGCAGCCCCAGCGACAGGAAGAACATCGCGACGCTCGTCACGAGCGAGAAGCCGTACATGGCCCGCTTGGCCTTGGCCGGGAAGAAGAGCAGCGTGAGGCCCACGGCCAGGGGACAGAAGATGAGGAGTGTCAGGATGTATGCCATCTCAGTCCTCCTCCCCGGGTCCGCCGACCTGGACCTCGATGACCCGCTTTCGCTCGAACTTCCATGGCGTTCGCACCCGCATCACGACCTGGTACGTGCCCGGGCCGGGATAGCGGTGCTGGACCGAGCTCGACGTGGTCCAGACCTGCTCGTAGCGGGCCCACCTCTCGTCGCCCTTGGCCTCGAGGCTGTCGCCGTCGAAGTCCCACGAGTAGCTGTAGGGTGCGTCCTTGTAAGGCGCGACGAACCGCACCGTGTTGTTGCCCTGGTGCTCGATCTCGACCTCGGTGCGCGGCGTGGCGACGAAGTACAGGATCACGGCCATGCCGAGCGCCATGGCGCCCACGTAGCGCTGGACCCGGCCGCCGTGCAGCTTGCTGGCCATCCACCCGCCGGAGCTGGCGAGCCAGCCCGACCCCTCGACCATGATCTTGTCGATGAGGAACCGGTCGCCGACCCTGTGGCAGAGCGCCGCGAACCATCCCAGCGGCCTGTAGATGAACAGCCCGTAGAGCTCGTCCACCCAGAGCTTGCCGGCCACCCACTTGTACAGCCACGGCACTGCGCCCGTGACCTTGCCCACGAGCGGATGGGGGCCGTTGCCGTAGAGGTAGTAGCCCAGGAACAGGCCGCAGAACGCGAGCGCGATGCTCGCACCCATCAGCCCGAACTCCATCGTCAGGTTGTGGTGCATGGCCTCGCGCACGTGCACCTCGCTGAGAACGGGGTGCAGCCAGTGCTCGAACCAGTTGGGCAGGGGGAACCAGGCCGGCGTGCCGATGTAGCCCCCGACCACGGCGAGCCCCGCCAGGACCATGAGAGGCACGGTCATGGAGTAGGGCGACTCGTGCACCTTGTCCCAGAGCTCGGCCGGGCCGCGGAACTTGCCCCAGAACGTCATGAAGTAGACACGGCCCATGTAGAAGGCCGTCATCGCCGCCGTGATGAGCCCGACGGTGTAGACGAGGTTCGGCGCCCAGGGGGCGTAGTCGTTGCCGTTGGCGAACGCGCGCCAGAGGATCTCGTCCTTGGAGAAGAAACCCGAGAGCAGGGGCAGGCCGGAGATCGCCGCCACGCTCACCGCGAACGTCCAGTGCGTGTGAGGCATCTTCTTGCGCAGGCCGCCCATCTCGCGGATGTCCTGCCGCGCGTGCATGCCGTGGATCACCGATCCGGAGCCGAGGAACAGGCAGGCCTTGAAGAAGGCGTGCGTCATGAGGTGGAAGATGGCGACCGTGTAGGCGCCCACGCCCACTGCCAGGAACATGTATCCCAGCTGGCTCACGGTGGAGTAGGCCAGCACCTTCTTGATGTCGTTCTGCGCGAACCCGATGAGGGCCGCCGTGATGGCCGTCACCGCGCCGACGATCGCCACGACCGTCATGGCGGGCGGGGAGGCGAGGAAGAGGAAGTTCAGCCTCGCGACCATGTACACGCCCGCCGTCACCATGGTGGCGGCGTGGATGAGGGCCGAGACCGGCGTGGGTCCGGCCATGGCGTCGGGGAGCCAGACGAAGAGGGGGATCTGGGCGCTCTTTCCCGTGGCGCCCAGGAACAGCAGCAGGCAGGTGAGCGTGATCGTGGAGATGGAGACGATGCCCAGGATGGAGATCTCGCCCGCCCCCGTGAGCGCTCCCAGGTTCTCCTTGATCCCCGCGAAGTCGAGATGCCCGGTGAGCGTTCCGATGAGGAACATGCCGAGGATGAACCCGAAGTCACCCACGCGGTTCGTGATGAAGGCCTTCTTGCCGGCGAGCGCCTTGGCCCTGTCGTCGTACCAGAAGCCGATGAGCAGGTACGAGCACAGGCCCACGCCCTCCCAGCCCACGAACATGACCGCGAGGTTGTCGCCCAGGACGAGGCAGTTCATGAAGAAGACGAAGAGGTTGAGGTACGTGAAGAACCGGCGGTAGGCCGGGTCGTGGGCCATGTATCCAGTCGAGTAGATGTGGATGATCGAGCTCACGCCCGTGACCACGAGGATCATGACGGAGGAGAGGGGATCGAGGAGGAGCTTGGCGTCCAGGTCCACGCCACCCACCTGGATCCACTTCCACATGGTCATCACGAAGAACGGCGCCTCGGCGTGCTCGCCGTGGTGCCCCGTCTTCGCGAACGCCATGAGCGCGCCGAAGATCGACAAGGCCGCGATGAGGAACGAGACCCCCACGGCCGCGATGGCCACGCCGTGGACCACGGGGCGGCTCGTGAGCGCCTTGCGCGCGCGCTCGCCCAGGACCATTCCGATCCAGTCGAGCAGGAACCCGTTGAGGATGGCCCCGACGAGCGGCAGGGCCAGGATGATCGCGAGGGGCCAGAACGTGTCTGCGGTGTAGTTCATCTCGCCACCCCTACCCCTTCATCTCGCTGGCCCGGTCGGTCCTGACCTCTCCCGTGAACTTGTAGAGGTTGACCGCGATGGCCAGCCCCACTGCAGCCTCGGCCGCGGCGATGACGATGCCGATGAGGGTCATCACCTGGCCGTCCTGCGTCAGGGGGTTGAACCTGTTGTAGCTCACCAGGGCGACGAACGCGCCGTTCATCATCAGCTCGATGCACATGAGCGAGACCAGCATGTTGCGCCTGAGAAGGAATCCGGTCATGCCGGTGAAGAACAGAACGGCGGAGAGCACGAGGCAGTGCGACAGGGTGATCATGACGCGGCCTCCTTCCTCGGCCGACGCGCGAGCGCGATGACCCCCACCATGGTCATGAGCAGGAGAATCGCCACGGCCTCGAAGGGGACCAGCTGGGCGCTGAGGAGCACCTTGCCCATGAGCTGGATCGTCCCGTAGTCGGGTGGGACCGTCTCCTTGACCGCCTCGGCCGCCCTGATCACGGGCAGCACGAGGTAGACGAGGTAACCCGCCGTGAAGAGCGAGATGACCCACACGGGCATGAACGGGCCGCGGTACCGCTGCGGACCGCCCTGCCTGAGGAACATGATCGCGAAGCCGAAGAGCACCGTGATGCCTCCCGCGTAGACCAGGATCTGGAGGATGGCGACGAGGTGCGCGTGCATGAGCACGTACACGCCAGCCAGGCTCAGCAGGGTGGCCAGCAGGCCCACGGCGCAGCGCATGGGCCGGCGCGACAGGATGACCGTCACGCCGCCCATGACGGCAATGGCCGCCAGGACGTAGAAGATGATCAGGGTGAAGAGTTGATTCGTCACGTCTCGCCTCTCCTGCCAGCGGATCGAGCCGCGGCTCAGTCCACCTCCCACGGGGGCACGAACGCGTTCCCGTAGGGGCATTCTTTCTTTTCGATGTGCTCCTCGAACTCCTTGCGGAACTTCCCGAGGAATCCCAGTGTGGGCATGGCGCACGCGTCGGCCAGCGGGCAGATCGTGGTGCCGCTCAGGCCGTGCGCCGTCTTCTCGAGCGTCTCGAGGTCCTCGGGCACTCCCTTTCCGAACTCGATGCGCTCCATGATTTTCTCGATCCACCCGCACCCGTCGCGGCAGGGCGTGCACTGGCCGCACGATTCGTGGTGGTAGAAGCGCGACAGCCTCCACATGGCCCTGACCGTGCACACGGTCTCGTCCATCACGATGATGGCGGCCGAGCCGACCATGGAGCCCGCGCCCTGCAGGCCCTCGATGCTCAGGGGGATGTCGATCTCGCTCGGCAGCAGCACCGGCGTGGAGCTGCCTCCCGGGATCACGGCCTTGAGCTGGTTGCCGCCCCGGATGCCGCCGCAGTCCTCGAAGAGCAGGGTGCGCAGGTTGTACCCCACGGGCCTCTCGTAGAGGCCGGGCTTTCTCACGTGCCCGCTCACGCCGAAGATCCGGGTGCCGCCGTCGCCCTCCACGCCCAGCTTGGCGAACCACTCGCCGCCGTGCTCCAGGATGTGGGGGATGTTGGCGATGCTCTCGACGTTGTTGACGATGGTGGGGTCGGCGAAGGCGCCCTCGACGGCGGGGAAGGGAGGCTTGAGCCTCGGCTCGCCCCTCTTGCCCTCGAGCGAGTTCAGGAGCGCCGTCTCCTCGCCGCAGATGTATGCCCCGGCTCCCCGGTGCACGAAGACGTCGAGCTCCATCGGCATGCCCATGCAGCGCTTGCCCAGGTAGTGCTTGAAGCGCATCTCCTCGATGCACTCCTCGAGGAAGCGCGCCGCGTGGACGAGCTCGCCCCGGACGTAGATGTAGGCCACCTTGGCCTTGATGGCGTGGCAGGTGATGAGGATCCCCTCCAGGAGCTGGTAGGGGTCGCGCTCCATCAGCTGGCGATCCTTGAACGTGCCGGGCTCGCCCTCGTCCGCGTTCACGACGAGGTAGCGCGGCTTGCCGTTGTCAGGCAGAAACCCCCACTTGACCCCTGCCGGGAAGCCCGCTCCCCCGCGCCCGCGCAGGTTCGCGGCCTTGACCTGGGCCACCACGTCCTCGGGCTTCATGCCCAGGGCCTTGCGGGCCGTGCGGAACCCGCCGAGCTTCTCGTACCCGGCCAGTGTCTTGGCGTCGGGCCTGTCGAAGTTCCGGGTGAGGTAGCTGTCCATGCCTAGCCCTCCCCCTTCAGCTCTTTGATGATCTCGGGCACCTTCTCGAGCGTGATGCCCTCGAAGATGCGGTCGTGCACCTGCATCGCTGGGCCCATCCCGCAGGTGGCCAGGCACTCGACCTCGTGGAGCGTGAACAGACCGTCGGGCGTGGTCTCGCCCGCCTTGATGCCGAGCTCCTTCTCGAGGGCTTCCAGCACCTGCTCGGCCCCACACAGGGAGCACGAGATGTTCGTGCACAGCTCCAGGTGGTGCTTGCCGATCTTCTCCATGTTGAACATGGTGTAGAAGGTAGCCACACCCTCCACCATGCTCTTGGCCATTCCGAGCTTCTCACTCACCCATGCGATGGCGTCGTCCGGCACCCATCCCAGCTCGTCCTGCGCGAGGAACAGCGCGGGGATGCAGGCGGCCTTCCTGTCCGGGTATGCGCCGAGTAGCTTGGTGAGCTTGTCCTCGGTTTGAGGTGTGGGCTTCCAGCTCATACTGACTCTGTCTTCGTTAATTGATTAATAGGTTCTTGTGTCTAGATATCGGGACCTTTTGTATTTGAGTTGAAATGGACTGTCAACCCTGCATCGTATGGTCTTGAAACCTTGACCCTTTTACCCGCCTCGGGCAGTATCTGCGCATGTCGCTGACACATGATTCCATGATGGCGAAAAGGTGCGCCGGACGGCCCGAAGAGGCCCTCCGCACGGCGCTCGCATTCCTGTCCGAAAGTGCAGCGGATCACTATGCCTGGTACTGCGCGGCCAGCCTGTGCATCGAGCTGGGAGGCGCCAAGGTGGGCTTTGCCGGCCTCAACGGCGTGGGCACGGAGCTGGCCGAGAGCGGGAACCTGTCGATGGCCCTGGCCTGCATCCGGGAGATCGACGACGCCGGGGGGGACTCCTCGGAGCTCAAGGGGCTCGTCTCGGTCCTGTACGGGAAGGGCTCGAGCAGGCTCAAGGACCGGCTCATGCCGCCTCCGCCCCTGCCGGGCTCGATCGACGAGGAGAAGCTGGAGAACTACAGGCCCGAGAAGAGCTTCCTCGTCCAGGAGGCCGACAGGATCATGAGCGCCGCCACGGAGTCCGCCCGCCTGGCCCGCGAGATGGGCGGCAAGCTTCCGCACCTGCCCTACTTCCCCATGTTCGGCGCCCTGGGCGCGGAGGGTTTTCTGCGGCTCGTGAACGTCTTCACGCTCAAGCGCTTCTCTCGCGGCGACATCCTCATGGAGCAGGGCAAGCCGAGCGACGAGCTCCTGCTGCTGGCCCGCGGGGAAGTGGTGGTGTACGTGGCCGCGCCCGAGGAGGAGAGGAACGAGCTGGCCGTGCTCGGTCCGGGCACGCTTCTCGGCGAGATGGGCATGGTGGCGCGCACGCCGCGCTCCGCCACGGTGGAGGCGCGGACGGACGGGATCGCGCTCAGCGCGCCCATCGACGTGATCGAGGCCATCGCCGACGACATCCCCGAGGTGGGCGACGTGATCGTGAAGTTCTGCGAGATCCGCCTGCTCGAGAATCTCATGACCGTGTCCGCCATCCTCAACCCACTCGACCCAGTCGATCGGAGCAGGGTCGTCGCGCTGTTCGACCGCCAGTACTTCGATCCGGGAAGCGTGGCCATCGCCCAGGGCGACGAGGGCAAGGGCATCTTCCTCATCGTGAGCGGCGAGATGGCCGTGCTGCGCGAG
>JAFDER010000165.1 GCA_019310245.1 Deltaproteobacteria bacterium | reverse complement strand
TATCCAGCCGACAAGGCGGTGGAGCGGCTCGCCGGGGCTGCCCCGGGGATACGCACGCGGATCATTCCCGAAGCCGGCCACGATCTCACGATCGTCCAGGCGCAGCTCGTGGGCTCTCTCGTCACGGAGTTCCTTCTGGGATCGAGCGACCCGCGTGAACCGGGACCTTCGTCCTGACCGGACCCCCCGTTGTCCGCGCCGCACGCGTGGGCTAACATCCGTGGCATGAACAGACGCCTGCTGACCTCCGCCGTTCTCCTCGTCGTCCTCGCGTCGGGCTGCAAGTGCAGCGGCAAGCAGACACCTCCCCGGGCCCCGGAGCCGGCGAGCGGCTGCCGGGACGGGAGCCAGGAGGAGGTGGTCGGCCTCGAGCGCACCGTGGACGTGGACGGCGACGGGCGCCGGTACATTCTCGACGTGCCGGCCGGCTCCGCCTCGGAGCCCCGGCCCGTGCTCCTGTCCTTCCACGGCATCGGAGGAACTCCGGGGCCGCTGCGGGAGGTCACTGAGCTCGGAGACAAGGGAAGGGGCCGCGGCTTCATCGTGGTCCATCCGAAGGGCGAGATGGTCTGGCTCAAGGGAAGGGCGGGGCCGGGCTGGGAGATCAAGGCCGAGGGGAACCAGGACGTCGCGCTCGTCGCCGCCCTCATCGATCAGCTCGACTCGCTGTACTGCATCGATCGCAAGCGCGTCTTCGCCGCCGGCTTCTCGAACGGCGCGCACCTGGCCCACGTGCTCGGGTGCCAGATGCCCGACGCGATCGCGGCCATCGGCGCCGTGGGCGGCGGCCTCAACGAGATGTCATCGAAGTGCGGGCCGGTGAAGCCCGTGCCCGCGGCCATCTTCCATGGCGACGCCGACTCCATCGTCGGCGTGGAGGAGGGCCGCGAGGCGCACGCGTTCTGGACGAAGAGGAACGGGTGCACCGGCGAGGTGAAGGTGGAAAAGCTCTGCACGCTCCACACCGGGTGCGAGAAGGCCCCCGGAGTTCTCTACTGCGAGCTCCCGTCCTTCGGCCACGCCTGGCCGGGCGGCTTTCCCGGCGACCCGATCGACGCCACGGACCTGCTGCTCGACTTCTTCTCCGGATCGCTCGAGCCGGATCCGGAAGAGCCTCCGCCGGAGCCGCAGGAGACAAAGATGACGATCCACTTCAGCGGCAAGGTGAAGAAGGTCCAGATGCTCAGCAAGGTGACCGGGGAGGTGATCCCCGTGCACTTCGATCCCAGGTGGGCGGCGACGGTGGAGATCGCCTCGGTCGATGAGGCCGACGCTCCGCTCCAGGCTGGCACGGTCGTGGTCTTCGCCATCCACAGCCCGGCGAAGCTGTTCAAGGTGGAGGGCAAGAAGGCGGTGGGCGGGACCTACGACTTCGAGCTGGACGTCACCGAGACCGGCGGCGCGCTGAGCTACGGTCTCATGAAGGTCCCCTAGCGCGCTGGTCGCGTCGACGGGCCGCGGGAGTCGTGCCTCCGGCCGGGGGGCGTCACCTCGTCAGGATGGTCACCTTGGTCATGACGATCTTCTTCTTGGGCTTGTCCTTCTTGTTGACCTTCGCCTTGCCGATGGCCTCCAGGACGTCGAGCCCCTCCACGATCTTGCCGACCACGGTGTAGGCGCCGTCGAGCTCGTCGAGATTGTCGAGGCAGAAGTAGAACTGGCAGCCCGAGGACTCCCACTTCGGGTTGATGGTGTCGGGCTTGCGGGCCATGGCCATGCAGCCCTTCTCGTGCTTGTGCTCGATCTCGGCCGGCACCGTGTAGCCGGTGCCGCCCATGCCCGTGCCCTTTGGGTCGCCGCCCTGCACGACGAAGCCGGCCGCGACCCTGTGGAAGGTGAGCCCGTCGTAGAACCCCTCGATGGCCAGGTTCGCGATGTTCGTGATGTTCTTGGGGGCGTCCTTCGAGTAGAGCTTGGTGACGATCGTCCCGTAGTCCTTGACCTCGATCTTGAAGACGAGATCCTCGGGAAGCGACTCCTCGGAGAGCTTCTCGGTCACCTCTGCGTACTCCGCGGGCTCGGGCTCGGGCTCCGGCTCGGGTTCGGGCTCCGGTGCTGGCTCCGGCTCGGGCAGGGCTTCCTCGACAGGAGACGGGTCCGGGCTCTGCACGGGCTCCTGGGGCCCACCGCAGCCGGCGAGCGCGAGCACGATCATCCATGAAAGGTGCTTCATCTCCTCCTCCATGTCGGTCTTGTCCGCCGATCCTACACACATCGACAGGGATCGACAATCGAAGGAATCATGCGAGAGGCGGAGTGGAAGGCCCGACGACCAGGCCACGGGTGCGCCGCATGAGGGGCACGCGCGGGAATCGGCCGGGATTGTCTGCTTGCAGTCGGCGACAGGTCCAGGATGGCGCAAAAAAACGGGACAATGGCGGTTTTATGTACTAGACAATTTGAGCGAGGCGCCGGACGGCGTGAGCCTGGAGGTAAACCATGACGAAAGAGGCAACGAGGACGGGACTGTACGTTCTCCTGGCGGCCGTCCTGGCCGCGGGCTGTGGCAAGGACAAGGTGGAAGCCGAGTGCGGCGACGGCCAGAGGGAAAGGGACGAGATCTGCGACGGGACCGACCTGGGGGGCGAGACGTGCGAGTCCCAGGGCCTCGAGGGGGGAGTGCTGGCGTGCAACGCGACCTGCGACGGGTACGTGTACGTCGACTGCACGGGCGGCACGTGCGGCGACGGTCTCGTGAGCGGCGTCGAGGACTGCGACGGAGCGGACCTGCTCGGCAACGACTGCACCACGATCGCGGGAGGCTATGACGGCGGGATCCTGGACTGCGCGGACGACTGCACGTTCGATGAGAGCGGCTGCACGGGCGGCGGGTGCGGTGACGGCGTGATCGTCGATCCCGAGGTGTGCGACGGAGAGAATCTCGGAGACCCCGCGAGGACCTGCCTCGACGAGGGGTACAGGGGAGGCCTCGTCACCTGCGCGGACGACTGCCTGGGCTTCGACACGAGCGGCTGCACCAACGAGACGGACTGCGGCAACGGCGAGACCGAGTTTCCCGAGGAGTGCGACGGGACGGTGCCCTCCGGGGTGGACTGCACGAGCCGGGGATTCACGACCGGCACGATCGGGTGCACCGACGACTGCACGCTCGACGTGAGCGGGTGCGTCGTGGAGTACTGCGGGGACGGTACGCGGAACGGGAGCGAGGAGTGCGACGGGACCGACCTGGGCTCCCCGGCGGCCACGTGCTCGGACGAGGGCTTCTCCGGAGGGACGATCTCGTGCGCCGACGGCTGCACGCTGGACGTGTCCGTCTGCACCGGCGGATGCGGCAACGGCGTGACCGACGGCACGGACGTGTGCGACGGGGACGACGTGGGCACCCGCACGTGCTCGGACGAGGGCTTCGTCTCGGGCGTGCTCGGCTGCGCGAGCGACTGCGCCGCCTACGACACGTCGGGGTGCATCACCGACACGCCGACGTGCACGGTCGACGGAGCCGATCTCGGGGACCTGTCTCCCGGAGACGTGGCCGAGGCCACCGGGGACACCACGGGGGCATCGGACGACGTCACCTTGAGCTGCACGGACGCGGCCGCCACGGCCACGCCCGACGTCGCATTCGAGGTGGTGCTCCTGGAGCGGGGAAGGCTCGGCGTGCGCACGGACAACACCTGGCAGGTCGTGGGCCTCATGCGCGAGGCCTCCTCTTCCACCACGTGCTTCACGGACGAGGTCCGGTGCGGTGACCCGTTCTTCGAGGGCAACCCCATGGACTTCGGCGTGCTCGACCCGGGCCGCTACTACGTCGTCGTGAGCGACTACAACCAGAACATCTCGCAGGCGTTCGGCATCGTGGTCACGCTGACGGCCGAGGGCGGCGAGGTGTGCAACAACGGCGTGGACGACGATGCTGACGGGGACGCGGACTGCGCGGACTCGGAGTGCACCGGTTCCGTCCTGTGCGACGCCGAGGTGTGCACGGACGGCACGGACAACGACCTCGACTTCGCCGTGGACTGCCTGGACTCCGAGTGCGTCGGCACGACGGACTGCACGGGCGGTGCGTGCACGGCCGACACCGACCTCGGGACGCTCGTCGTCGGGACCGCGGCGGGCGCCCTCGTCGACCTGACCGGCGCGAGCAACGACCTGACCCTCTCCTGCACGCCGTCCGACGGCAACGACCACGTCTTCCAGTTCACGCTGGACGCGCCGCGAAAGATCCTCGCCACCATCGACCAGGCCTCCGCCTCGGACCATGCCATCGGCCTCTACTACCAGGGCGGGACCGGGACGGGCTGTGCGGATCTCGAGTCCATCTGCATCGACATGTCGGAGCTCGACGATTCGCCCGACATCAACGGGTGGCTCTCGACGGTCCCCTACCCGGCGGGCACCTACTACCTCGTGGTGGAGGCGACCACGGGAGGCGCGGCCACCGTCGACGTGGACCTGACGGCGTACAACGCCAGCGAGATCGAGTGCGGCGACGGCGTGGACGACGACAACGACGGCGTGATCGACTGCGCCGACTTCGACTGCATCGGTACGACGACCTGCACCGGGTCGGACTGCACGCCCGATCACGACCTGGGTACGCTCGCCGTCGGAGCGGAGGTCACGCACACGACGGATACCTCGAGCGCGACGAACAGCCTGCACCTGTCCTGCGCTTCATCGAATGGCGGTGACTTCGTCTACTCGTTCACCCTGACCTCGGACTCCTACGTCTACACCACAATGGACCAGCCCACGGGCACGAGCCACGCCATCGCGCTGACCTTCCAGGGAGGGACGGGGACGGGGTGCGGAGACGTGGAGAACCTGTGCCTCGAGCTCGCCTCCGGGGACTTCACCCCCGACGCGTCGGGCTACTTCTCCGTGGACGCGCCGCTTCCCGCAGGCACGTACTACATCGTCTACGAGGTTACGAGCTCGGGAGGCAGCATGGATCTCGTGCTGCGAGCGGCCGACAGCCTCGCGGAGTCCGACTGCACCGACGGCGTGGACAACGACGGCGACGGTGCAGTCGACTGCGCCGACGCGCAGTGCTCCTCGGACCCCGCCTGCGCGGGCTCCGGGGTGTACGAGGTATTCGAAGAGGGAACCTCCGACACGTTCGACCTGTCGAGCTCCATGCTGACGTTCACGCCGGTCCCGGGACACCCGGACGGATACGTGTGGGCACACCGCTCCGGCGTCACGATGTTCCCGTACGCGGCGGGATCCGGCACGGTGACGTCGCCGCTGGCACTGACGGACGACGACGCCGCCGAGATCACGTTCACCACCCTGAGCGGAGGCGTGCCGTTCTTCGGAACGGCGCGGACCGTTCTAAACGTCTCATCCAACGGCGTGCTCACCTTCGGGACCGGGAACGCGAACGTGGGCTACACCGAGTCCATCGACGGGCTGTTCGGGCTCCCGTCCGTCGCCCCGCTGTGGGACGACATGGATCCCTCCAGCGGAGGCACGATCACATATGACGAGTACCTGAACCGCGCCATCGTCACCTTCGACTCCGTGCCCGAGCTCGAACCCGGGACCTGGGTTCCGGTCGGTGCGAACAGCTTCCAGGTCGTCCTGTGGGACGACGGCCACATCGACGTGGCGTGGCTCGCGGTCTCGTGCCTCGACGGCATCGTGGGACTCGGGGACGGCGGCGGCGGCGCCTCGTCAACCACCGAGTCGAACTACAACTAGATCCTATTCCTCCAGACAGGCGATGTAGGGCAGGTTCCTCAGCTTCTGGTCGTGATCCAGCCCGTAGCCCACAACGAACTTGTCCGGGACGGTGAAGCCGACGTAATCCAGGGGCACCTCGACGCGCTTGCGATCCGGCTTGTGGAGCAGCGTGCAGACCTTCAGGGACGTCGGCCCGCGCGTCGAGAGGTTGTCGATGAGATACTTCATCGTCAGGCCCGTGTCCACGATGTCCTCGACGATGAGGACGTCCTTGTCCTGGATGGGATGTGACAGGTCCGCCGCGATCTCCACCACCCCGCTCGTCTCGGTCGCGGAGCCGTACGACCGCAGGCCCATGAAGCCGATGTTCATGGGCAGGTCGATGGCCCGCGTCAGGTCGGCGAGGAACATGAAGCAGCCCTTGAGGATTCCCACGACCACGATCTCCCTGCCGTCGTAGTCGTCCCTGATCTCGCGGGCCATCTCTCGGACCCTCTTCGTGATGTCTTCTTCGGAGATGAGGATCTTGAGGTCCATACCACGTACTGAACTCCATGGCCGGCCGCCGGTCAAGCGGAGATCTTGCGGCCCAGAAGCCGGACGGCCAGGAGCAGCAGCACCGCCGCCGCGACGTGCAAGACGGGCAGGGGGGCGCCCAGCCCGAGGGGGAGGTAGCCCGCGGCGAGCGCCACGACGAACACGGTCAGGGCATAGGGGATCTGGGTCTTGACGTGATCGATGTGGTCGCATCCCGTGGCGATCGAGGACAGCACGGTCGTGTCGCTGATCGGCGAGCAGTGATCGCCGAAAATGGCGCCGTCGAGCACGGCGCCCATCGACAGGAGGAGAGTGGGCATTCCGCCCATGTAAAAGGCGAACGGCATGAGCGTGGGGATCAGGATGCCCATGGTGCCCCAGCTCGTGCCCGTGCTGAAGGCGACGAGGGCGCCCATGACGAAGGTGAGCGCGGGAATGAGCCACGGCCGCGCCACGGTGCCCAGGGTGGAGACGATGAACGTCGAGGTGCCCAGATCGTCGCACACCCTGCGGATGGCCCATGCCATGATGAGGATGGAGATGGCGAACGCCATGGATCTGAGGCCCTGCATCCAGGCCTTGCCCGAGTCCGTGAAGCTGAGGCCGTGGCGGCGCCCCGTGATCCTCTCGTTCACGAGCCGGTAGCCGAGGATGGCCGTGGCGCCGAGCGAGAGCGACCCGAAGATGGCGAGAAGGACCAGAGTGTCCGGGCGGGAGAGCAGGGCGCCGAGGTAGGCGGTCTGCGGGAAGCTCGCCGTGACGCCGTCCGCCAGCTCGAGGCTCGTGCCCTCGTGGATGATCGCGATGACGAGCGTCGTGACGATTCCCGCCGGGATGGGGAGCAGCAGCTCGCGGAGCCTCGTGGGCCGCGCACCCTTCACCTGCGCACCCGCCTCGATGGGGCGGGTGATGGCCATCAGGCCGGCGGCCCACGAGCCGGCGAGCGCGCCGATGAGCAGGACGAAGGCGGCGTCCGCTCCCTCGAAGCACAGCCTGACGTACGTGAGGCTCAGGACCGTGTGCTGAGAGGCCCACGCCGTCGCGGCCTCCCCTCCACGATCATACCGGCCACCGTTGCCACGAGCGCGGTTAGCACCGGGACCCCCACGGTGGGCCACCAGGGACGCACGCCCTCCACCGTCTTGATCCCGGTCATCAGCCTGCTGACGAGAGGCTTCGATCCGGGCGCCGTGAGCTCGCCGCTCTTCGCCGCCCGGCGCTCCGCCCCCAGCATGGGGCCGTAGTCGCGCTCCATGTACGAGGTGAGGAGCACGAGCGCAAGCGCGCCGAAGCAGTAGAACCGCAGGGGAAGGACCTTGAGGAAGATCGCGTAGCCCGCGATCCCCAGGTCGAGTGAGTTGGACAGCTCCTGGAACAGCCCCACCTCGTATCCGATCCAGGTCGAGATGAGCGCGATGCCCGCCACCGGGGCCGACGTGGAGTCGACGATGTAGGCCAGCTTCTCCCGCGAGACCTTGTAGCGGTCCGTGAGGGATCGGATCGTCGTTCCCACCACCACCGTGTTGGAGTAGTCGTCGAAGAAGATGAGCAGGCCCAGGATCGACGCCGCGATCTTCGAGCTGCGCGCGTTCCTGGCCATCCGGCCCACGGCATCTGCAAGCCCCTGTCCCCCTCCAGCCCGGTTCGCGATCTGCACCATGCCCACGAGCGAGAGGGTGAAGACCAGGATCGAGAAGTTGAACTGATCGATGAGCGTCTCCCACAGGTAGTGCACGATCAGCGTCCTGATCCCGAGCGTCCAGTCCACTCCGCCGAAGAGCAGGGCGCCGCTCCAGATCGCCGCGAGGAGCGCGACCTGGAC
>JAFDER010000625.1 GCA_019310245.1 Deltaproteobacteria bacterium | reverse complement strand
CCCGAGGGCGAGGCCGAGACCACGGGAGGCGTGCGCATCCACCTGCCCATCGAGAAGAACGTCGTGAAGGGCGAGATCCCCGGCCCGTCGCATCCCCTCTCCGAGGAGCAGAGGACGCTCACCGTGCCCTTCGAGGCGAAGGTGGGGAAGGACCGCGTTCAGCTCGTCATCGGCGGCGAGAAGATCACGCTCGAGCCGGGCAAGTACTCGCCCTGGATCCGCCTCAAGTTCTCGGGCGGCATGCTCGCCTCGGTCCAGGGCATCGCGCGCTTCCTGGTCACCGAGACCGACCCGCACTTCAAGCTCTACGTGAGCCCGATCAACATCGACCCAGACAAGCCCGCGCTTCCCATCTCCCATCCCATGGCCTACTCCGTCTACCTCGCGAAGCGCTACGAGCCCTACGCCACGCTGGGCCTTGCGGAGGACACGTGGGCGCTCAACGAGAAGGCCATCGGAGACCAGGCGTTCCTGGATCAGGCCTACATGAACCACGCCGAGCGCGAGACCATGTTCTTCGACGCGCTGGACATGCGCAGGAAGGGTCTCATCACGTGCGTGTTCGACACGTCGGACCGGATCCAGCACACGTTCTGGCGCTATCTCAACACCTCCCACCCCGCCCTCGAGGGCCAGGACCGGGACGCGTATGCCGGCCAGATCGAGGACATGTACGAGCGCATGGACAAGCTCGTGGGCAGGACGGCCTCGAAGCTCTCGAAGAAGGACGCGCTCATCGTCATGTCGGACCACGGCTTCAACGACTTCTCGCGCGGCGTGAACCTCAACACGTGGCTACGCGACAGCGGCTACCTCGTGCTCAGGGAGGGCGCCTCCGGCTCCGCGGACTGGCTCGAGGACGTGGACTGGTCGAAGACGCGAGCCTACTCCATGGGCATGGTCGCCATCTTCCTCAACCTCAAGGGCCGCGAGGGCAAGGGCATCGTGGATCCGTCCGACGCCGCCGATCTCAAGAAGGAGATCATCGAGAAGCTCGCGGGCCTGAAGGACGGCCCGCAGACGGCCATCAACCACGTGTGGGACCGCGCCGATCTCTACGACGGCCCGTACGTCAAGCAGGCGCCTGATCTCACCGTGGGGTTCAACGCCGGCTACCGCGCCTCGTGGGCCTCGGTCCAGGGCAAGGTCACGCCCGACGTCATCGTGGACAACGAGAAGGCCTGGAGCGGCGACCACTGCATCGACCCTGCGGTGGTCCCGGGCATCCTCTTCACATCGTTCAAGCACGGGACCGACGCCCCGCGCATCACGGACGTGGCCCCCACGGCCCTGAAGCTCCTGGGCGCGGACATCCCGCGGCACGTCGAGGGCAAGCCCCTGGAGCTGCACTGATCTGGACGGCCAATCGAATTGAGATATATTGGTCCAAACGAACGGAGAGCTTAAGTGAGACTTCTAGCCATCATCCTCGTCGCCCTGTCGTTCGCCCTGGCCGGCTGCCCCACGAAGCCCGATCCCGAAGAGTTGAAGAACGCGGACGGGCAGGCCCAGCCCGACGAGGAGACGCTCGAGAAGCTCAAGAGCCTGGGCTACATCCAGTAGCTACGTCCCCGCCTTCCAGTCCTCGATCTCCAGACCAGGCACATTTTGAAAGTGCCTCGTGTTGTGGGTCACGAGTGTTCGGTGTCCAGGAGGTACATGCGGAGCACTCCTCGCCGTCGAGGATCCTCTGGATCCTCTGCATCCGGTCGTCGTCGTCGCTCCTGGATGGAAGCTCGATCTCGGGAGCCTCGATGCCGCGAGCCTTCCAGAAGGCCCGGATCCTCCGGGCAGCCGTGGCCAGGTCTCGTCGTTCGAAGGATGCCCCTGCTTCGATGTAGCGCTCCAGGATGTACTGCACCTGCTGGCCCAGCGTGCGGCGGTCCCTCTTCGCCAGCTCCTTGATCCGCTCGATGAGCACCGGGTCCACGTCCCTGATCTGCAGGCTCGCCATGGCAATACCTCCGTACTGCTACTGTAGTAACTTTGCAATACTTCCCGTCCAGGGTCAAGGCATCGAGCATGACTGTGAATCGTCGGATGTGGCTGATATGTTACCCGATATCAGAGCGCTTGCCGGGCCATCACTTCTTGGGGGGGCTGATGTGGAACGGGCCCAGGGAGGTGACGACCCAGCCGTCGGGCCCCTTCTCGAGGTGTGCTGCGAAGGCGGGGCCGTAGGTGCCGGCGCGCCTCCACACGAAGCG
>JAFDER010000624.1 GCA_019310245.1 Deltaproteobacteria bacterium | reverse complement strand
GCTCGCCGCTGCGCTCGCCCTCCTCGATCATGTACAGGGCGATGCGGTCCTTGACCGACCCGCCGGGGTTGGCATTCTCGAGCTTGGCGAGGAGCTCCACGCTCGGATTCGGGTTGAGCCGTCCCACCGGGACGAGGGGAGTGGAGCCGATCTGGGAGAGGATCCCGGGTCGATCCGGTGCGCCGGCGGGCATGTCCTGCTTCTCGGTCATGGGGCGCTTATCATACAGGAAACAGTATGAAACATGAATGCGGCGAGGGCCTGCTCTCGCCGCATTCGGGGACGGATCAGTTGCCGCCGGACAGGAGCCCGCCGCCCTTCTTCAGGCTGAGCCCGAACGGGTCATTGCCTCCTCCAGGCCTGAGCCCCAGGCCCGAGCAGCTGCCACCCGTGAGGAACCCCTCCGACGGCTTCTCGCCGATGCCGGGCTTGTCCAGGGCCAGGTCGTCGTCATCATCGTCGTCATCATCGTCGTCGATGAGATCGAGATCGTCGTCATCGTCGTCATCGTCGTAGGACACCTCGCCGAGCTGGGCGTCGATGAACGAGATGAGCTCTGCGGGCAAGTCCTCGTTCTCGCGGATCTCCTGCAGCACCACGCGCATCTTGTCCTTGTGCCCCGTCTGGGCGTAGATGTTCGCGAGGAGCAGGCCCGTCTGCGGGTCCTTGAAGTTCTGCTCGTAGGCCCGCTCGGCGGCCTTCAGCGCCTTGTCCACCCTGCCGGTCGCGAGATAGAAGCTGGACTCGTACACGGGGATCAGGGGGTCGGCCGGATCCATCTCCTTGGCAAGGTTGAGCTCGTGGTTCGCCTCGTCGATCTCGTCCTCGGCGAGGAGCGACATCGCGAGGCTCGCGTGCGCCAGGGCATAGTCGGGCTTGAGGTCGATGGCCTTGCGGATCTGGGCTATTGCCTCCTCCGTCTCGTCCTCGGCGAGCAGGATGGCGCCCCACTTGACGAGCCACGCGGCGTCGGTCCTGATCTGCATGGCCTTGCGCAGCTCATCCTTGCCCTCCTCGATGCCGCCGCTCGTCACGTAGATCAAGGCCTGCAGCGTGTGGAACTGGGGGGACTCGGGCGACAGGATGAGGGCGTCCTCCAGCTTGATGAGGGCTTCCTTCGCGTCGAACTTCACCGAGACGAGGCGCACGGCCTTGTGGTTCAGCATGTGGGCCACCACCTCCGCGTCCCTCAGGGGGATGATCTCGGCCTCGCTGCCCGGCTGGGTGCGCCCCTGGTGCAGATCGTAGAGCTCGAGCTCGCCCTCGTAGGAGCCGCTCGAGTACACGACGCTCGCGAAGTGACCGAAGTTGCCAGAGGGATCGAGGGGAGCGCGCGAGTCGGGATAGTCCACGACCTCTACGACCACGCAGGCGAGGCCGGCCAGCCGCGCCGCCTTCGTGAAGAGGGCGGCCAGCTCGAGGCTGTAGAGCTCGGGCTTGCCATCCCCCGAGAGGGCCTCGAACGCGTCCCCCGCGCTCTTCACGGGCGTCTTGCGTGACTGTCTCGGGATGAACGGCGTGTAGGCGCCCTTGCCCTTCAGATCGATGATCGCCCTGTAGATCCCTGAGGCCTTCTTCTGGGCCGACCCGAATCCCGTGTGCTTGTCGGCGAACGTCGCAAGGGGCTCGCCGGACGAGAAGGGGTCGATCATGTTCTCGTCCTCGATCTGCTCCTCGTCGAGGTAGCTCATGAGCCTCTTGCTCTCGACGGCTCCCAGGGTCGCCGGATCCGTCGTGACCGGAGCGGGGCCCTGCGACAGGTGCTCGTAGAGGAAGTACCCGCCGACGGCCAGGGCGGCCACGCCGACCGCCACGGCGGCGTGCTTCCACCACGACGGCAGGGATAGGGGATCCTTCTCCGCGACCGGCTCCACGCTGTGGATGGACATGCACGACGGGCATCGCGGCTTCTTGCCGGCCTTGACCGTGAACGTCTCGCTGCACGAGATGCAGCGGTAACGCTTCTCATTCTTCTTTGTTGCGCTCATTTTTCCTCAATTCATGCGAGAACCGGGCCTATCCGCTCCATGGCCCAGTCGATGTCCTCTCTTGATATGACGAGCGGCGGAGCAAATCGGATCACGTCCTCGTGCGTCTCCTTGCACAGCAGCCCCTTCTCCTTCAGGTCCTCGCAGAACCTGCGGGCTCCGCCCGCCTCGGCCTTGAGCTGGACTCCGATGAGCAGGCCCTTGCCGCGGACCTCCGCGA
>JAFDER010000623.1 GCA_019310245.1 Deltaproteobacteria bacterium | reverse complement strand
GGACCGCATCCTCACGCCTGCCGGCGGCGTCACCTCGGGCTCGGCGGCCTACGGTCTCGCCCTCAACCCGGCGGCCATGACCCTGAATCAGGGCTGGGAGCTCGACTACTTCCACGCCGAGGTCGCGGGCGGGCAGGCGCTTGTGCCCGGCACGGGTGACGCCGTCTATGCCGCGGCCCACGTGCTCGGCCCCCTGTATCTGGGCATCCAGGTTCCTGGGCGCCCACCTCGATGCCGGGTACTCCAGCGCGGGCTGGACCATGGGGATCTTCTCGATGGGCCTGAAGATGGGACGGCTCATGAGCTTCGGGACGAGCCTCAGGGCCTGGATCTCCCCCACGGATCACGACAGGATGCACGGGCTCGTGGGCTGGGACGTGGCGCTTCACCTGCACCCCGGCCAGTACGTCTCCTTCTTCGCCGCGGTCTACGACCTCAACGCACCGAGCAAGGGCGGCATGCACCCGTTGAGCGTGGAGCGCACCTGGGGCGTGGGCCTGGCCGTGCGTCCCCTGGGCAGGGACTTCTTCACGTTCACGGTGGACAACTTCATCGGCGAGAGGTCCGGCAACGACACCCTCAGGCTGAGCCTCGAGGTGGAGCCGGTGCGTGGGATCGGCATCGTGGCGACGGCCTCGCTGCTCTTCGGCGAGCAGTATCCCCTGAGCTCGGAGCGCAGCGACACGCTGCACGACGTTCAGGTCTCCCTGGCCCTCAGGCTCGACCTGGCGCACGTGGGCGTGTGGGGCGGCACCCACCTCTCCGCGCTCCAGGCGAAGAGCGGGCTTGGCGGCACTCCGGTCGTGGGCTGGAGCCTGGGTGTGAGGTTCTCGGGCCAGAAGCACAAGACGCTGTTGATGCCCTCGCGCTACGTCACCGTCGAGCTGGACGGGGCCGCGGGGCCGGGCGGGATCGTCGCCGCGGTCCTGCGCCTCGAGTACCTGCGGCGCGACCCCAAGGTGAAGGGCGTCGTCCTCGAGCCGCGCGGCTTCGCCGCCTCGACGGGCGCCATCCAGGACCTGCGCGAGGCCGTCGAGAGGCTGCGCGAGGCGGGCAAGCACGTGGTCTGCCACGCAGACGAGATCACCTCCTCGGCCTACTACCTGTGCACGGCCGCGGATCGGATCTACCTGGGTCCTGCGGGCGGCGTGAGGCTGAGCGGCTACAGGATGCGGATCCTGTTCTTCACGGGCCTCTTGCAGAAGCTCGGCGTCAACGCCCAGTTCGTGAAGGTCGGCGAGTACAAGTCCTACCCCGAGAAGTTCACGCTCAAGGCTCCCTCGGAGCCTGCTCTCGAGCAGTACACCGAGCTTCTCGAGGACGTCTGGAGCCAGGTCGTGGCCGACGTGGCCGCGGGCCGTGGCATGGAGGCGGGCGAGGTCGAGGAGCTGCTCGAGAGGGGGCCCTTCAACGCCGAGGAGGCGGTGACCGGCGGCCTGGCGGACGGCCTCGCCTACGAGGACGAGCTGGTGACCATGATCGAGGAAGACACCGGCTCGCGCGTGCTCCTCGACCGCAAGTACTGGAAGGTGGCGGTCAAGCCCTCGATGTGGGCCCCGGGCAGCAAGAAGGTGGCGCTTCTCACCATCGGCGGCTCGCTCGTCGAGGGAAAGAGCCGATCCATCCCGCTGCTCGGGATGAGGCTCGCGGGTGACGAGACCATCGTCAAGGCGCTCAAGAGGGCGCGCATGGATCCAACGATCACGGCCGTGGTGCTGCGCGTGGACTCGGGCGGCGGCTCGTCGCTCGCCTCGGAGCGCATCTGGCGGCAGGTGCAACGGCTGGCCGAGAAGAAGCCCGTCGTGGTCTCGATGGGCGGCGCCGCGGCCTCGGGCGGGTACTACATCGCGGCTCCGGCCACCGAGGTGATCGCGAATCCATCCTCGGTGACCGGCTCGATCGGCATCTTCTACGGCAAGGCCGACCTCTCGGGCCTGCTGTCCAAGCTCGGCGTGAACGTGACCGTGGTCAAGGAGGGGAGCGACCGCGTGGACATGGACTCGTGGCACCGGCCCTACACGCAGGAGGAGGTCGCCTTCCTGCAGAAGCAGATCGAGCACTTCTACAACATCTTCCTCTCGCGCGTGAGCGCCGGCCGCGGCATGACCAAGAAGGAGGTGGACGCGCTGGGCCGCGGCCGCGTGTGGAGCGGCACGCGCGCCAAGGACAAGGGGCTCGTCGACCGCATCGGCGGGCTGGCCACGGCCATCGACCGTGCCCGCGCGCTCGGCAAGGTGCCCGAGTGGGTCCCGATCATCGACATCACCCCCGGCCCGAGCCTCTTCGAGAAGATCGTGGGCCAGTTCATGGGGGTCAAGCAGAAGAGCTCCGCCTCGGATCTCGCCGCCATGGTGGCGCGCGCCGCGGGTCTCGACGACATCTACCCCCTCGCCCTGTTCCTCCTGCGCGAGGAGGA
>JAFDER010000164.1 GCA_019310245.1 Deltaproteobacteria bacterium | reverse complement strand
CCGTGCCCGAGCCCGAGGAGTTCGACGGCCTCGATCCCGTGTGCACCCACTTCATCGCCAGGGAGCATGGCCGGGCCGTGGGCACGGCGCGGCTGCGCATCGCGGACGGCCGGGCCAAGCTCGAGCGGCTCGCCGTCCTGGACGAGTGCCAGGGCAGGGGGATCGGCAGCCTGCTCACGCGTGCGCTCGAGGACGAGGCCCGCCGGCTGGGACACGACGAGGTGCTCCTCGGCGCGCAGGTCCAGGCAGTCTCGTTCTACGAGAGACTCGGCTACGCGGCCGAGGGTCCCGTGTACGACGACGCCGGCATCCCCCACCGGCTCATGCGCAGGAGGATCGCGTGAGGCCCAGGGCCGTCGTGGCCTGGTCGAGCGGCAAGGACGCCGCCTACGCCCTGCACGAGGTTCGCGACAAGAAGCTCGCCGACGTGGTGGGCATCCTCACGACCATCACCGACGCCTACAGCCGCGTGAGCATGCACGGCGTGCGCGAGCAGATCCTCGACCTGCAGGCCGAGGCCCTCGGGCTGCCCTGCACGAAGGTCCGGATCCCCACGCCCTGCACGGACGAGGTCTACGCCGCGAAGATGACCGAGGCACTTGCCCCCCTGAAGCGCGACGGGGTCACCCACGTGGTGTTCGGCGATCTGTTCCTCGAGGACGTGCGCAGCTACCGCGAGCAGAACCTGGACCGGGCCGGGATGCACGCGCTCTTCCCCCTCTGGCACCTCGACACGCGCGAGCTCGCCCGGGAGATGATCCGCGCCGGCCTGCGCGCGCGCATCACGTGCGTGGATCCGCGCAGGGTCGATGCGTCCCTCGCCGGCCGCGCCTGGGACATGGACCTCGTCACGTCCCTGTCCTGCGACGTCGATCCGTGCGGCGAGAATGGCGAGTTCCACACGCTCGTCACCCACGGGCCCATGTTCGCCTCCCCCATCCACGTCACGCCCGGCGAGACGGTGGAGCGCGACGGGTTCGTGTTCGCGGACATGTGCCCCGTTGACACCGCCTGAGAGCCGCGTTATATTCATTATGTACTGAACAGAGGAAACGGATGGCTGACAATGCCCTCGACAGGTTCGTGGATTCCTGGGGCGCGATGGGCTCCTTCTGGGGGGTCAGCACGTCCGTGGCGCGCGTGCACGCCCTGCTCATGGCCTCGAACCGGCCCTGGTGCCTGGACGAGATCGCCGAGCGCCTGAAGATCAGCCGCTCGAACGTGTCCACGTGCCTCAAGGAGCTGCGCTCCTGGGCCGTGATCCGCAAGGTGATCCAGCCCGGAGAGCGCCGCGAGTTCTGGACGGCCGAGCCCGACGTGTGGAAGATGCTCTTCTCCATCCTCAGGGAGCGCAAGAAGCGCGAGTTCGATCCCGCCTTCGCGGTCGTGGGCGAGGCTCTGGCGCAGGCCCGGGACGAGTCCTCCGGCCTCGCCCTCGAGAGGCTCGAGCAGATGGAGGAGATGATGAACGTCATGAACACGATGGGCGACCGCGTGCTCTCCGACGAGGAGAGGGCCCAGGAGATGCTCTCGTTCCTCACGGGCATGCAGGAGTGAGCAGAAGGGACCCTTTTTTTGCATGATATGTTCTGAATATTCTGAACGTTCCGAACGTCTGACAGGCAAGGAGGCAGCCCGATGACCGAGACACACGTCCTCACGGGAGCATTCGGGTACACGGGACGGTACCTGACGAAGAGGCTCATCGCCCGCGGCATCGAGGTGCGCACGCTGACGAACCACCCCGGAGATCCCTGTCTGTTCTCCGCACCCGTCGGCGTCCATCCCCTCGACTTCTCGCGGTCCTTGGACCTCGCCGCCAGCCTGCGCGGCGCCCGGGTCCTGTACAACACCTACTGGGTCCGGTTCGATCACGGCCGCACCACCTACGCCTCGGCCGTCGAGAACACGAAGGTGCTCTTCGACGCGGCCCGCGACGCGGGCGTGGAGCGCGTGGTCCACGTCTCCATCACGAATCCCTCCCCCGGCTCGCCGCTTCCCTACTTCAGCGGCAAGGCGGATCTCGAGGCCCACCTCCTCTCATCCGGCCTCTCCCACGCCATCGTGAGGCCCACCGTGCTCTTCGGGAAGGAGGACATCCTCATCAACAACATCGCGTACCTCCTCAGGCGCCTGCCGCTCTTCGGCGTGCCCGGCGACGGCCGCTACGCGATCCAGCCCGTGTTCGTCGACGACCTCGCGGCCCTCATGGCCGATCTCGGCTCACGACCGGACGACCTCGTCGTGGACGCCGTGGGGCCCGAGACCTACGCCTACCTCGACCTGGTCCGGCTCGTGCGCGACGCCATCGGCGTCTCCACGCCCATCATCCGCGCCCCCGGCTGGCTCGTCGTCCTCGCCGGCCGCATCCTCGGCCGCCTCGTCGGCGACGTCGTGATCACCTCCGACGAGGTGAGGGGCCTGAGCTCGGGCCTGCTCGTCTCCCACGACGAGCCCACCTGCAGGACGAGCTTCAAAGGATGGGTCGAGGCCCACCGCGACACGCTCGGCACGCGCTACGCAAACGAGCTGACCCGCCACTACACGTGAAGACCGCTCGGGGACAGCCGGTGCAGTCGCACGGGCGTTCTCTGACGTTCGTCAGATGTGCAGCTCGATCTCGGTCTTGGCCTTCTCGGGGCACGACTCCGCGGAGAACGTGTAGACGATGTGCATGACGTCGTGATCGCCGAAGTTGTCGTGCGATGTCATCTCGTGCTCGTGGACGATCTCGCCCCCGCCCGAGAGCACCAGCTTCCCGCACTTCTTCTCGATCTCCAGTGACTCGCAGGCCTCACCGGCCGCGTGCTCCGCGATGAACGCAACCAGCGGCATCTCGCCCGGTTCCTTCTGAGCCGCGGTCACGCACGCGTGGAAGCACCTCGCCACGGCCTCGAGCTCTGCCTCGCACGAGTCCAACTCCGCGACCTTGCACGTCCCCTCCAGAGCCGCCTCCACGGCCGGCGTCGAGGTCCCGGAAGCCGTCGCCTGTGCCGGCGGCGAGGTCCCGGGATCCGCTTCCGGCGTCACCTTGCTCTTGTGGGCGCAGCCGGAGACCACGACCAGGGCCAGCGCGATCCAGATGTTCCTGACGGCCATCCCATGGAAGATACCACCTCCATTCACTCCGGCAAACGCTGAAGTGGCCTCGATCTGTCAGGCCTCGATCTTGACGCCGCCCCCTGCCGGCCGTACGCTTCCTCCCTCGATGGTCATCCGCACGAAGATCGTGGCGACGCTCGGGCCTGCCACGAGCACCGCGGACATCGTGAGGGAGCTCGCGCAGGCGGGCTGCGATGTGTTCCGGATCAACTTCTCGCACGGAAACCGCGACACCCACGCCGCCCACTACGCTTTCGTCCGCGCTGCCGAGCGGGAGCTCGGGCGTCCCCTGGCGATACTCGGGGACCTCTGCGGGCCGAAGATCCGCGTCGGTGAGATCGAGGGCGGCTCGCTCGACCTGTCCGCCGGCGACACGCTCCTGATCCGGCGCGATCGTGTGGAGGGCGGAGCGGGCCGGATCTCGACCACGCTTCCCGAGCTCGTCGATGCGGTGAGGCCGGGAGACCCCATCCTCCTGGACGACGGCAGGATCCGCCTCGAGGTCGTGTCGAAGTCGCCACCCGCGGGGATCTCCTGCCGCGTGACCCGCGGAGGCACGCTTCTTCCCGGCAAGGGCCTGAACCTGCCCCGCACCCCGCTCCCGGTGCCGTCCCTCACCGAGAAGGATCTCGAGGATCTCGAATGGTGTGCCAGCCGCGAGATCGACTTCATCGCGCTCTCCTTCGTGCGCGCCGCCTCCGACGTGACGGGCCTCGCACGGATCCTCGAGCAGAAGGGGGCATGCAGCCGCATCGTCGCCAAGATAGAGAAGCCCGAGGCCGTCGATCACATCGAAGACATCATCGATGCCGCCGACGCGATCATGGTGGCCCGCGGCGACCTGGGCGTGGAGATGGATCTCGCCGACGTTCCCCCGGCCCAGAAGCGAATCGCCCGGCTGTGCCAGAACGCGGGCAAGTGCTGCATCATTGCAACCCAGATGCTCGAGACCATGACCACCTCGGCCATGCCCACTCGCGCCGAGGTCTCGGACGTGGCCAACGCCGTCCTCGACCTCGCCGATGCGGTCATGCTCTCGGGCGAGACGGCAGTGGGCGAGCACCCCGTGGAAGCCGTCAGCACCATGCGGGACATCGTCTCGCACATACAGGCCTATCACGACGAGACCTACGTGGGCTCACCCGTGTCGTTCGTTCCCGCGGCCACGGCGGCAGCCGTCTGCAATGCCGTGCGCTCCATCATCTCGGAGCTCCCGACTGCCGCGGTGGGCGTGTACACGGCCACCGGTACCACGGCCCGTTTGCTCGCAAAGAACCGGCTGCCCTGCCCCGTGATCGCCGTCGCGCCCGACGCACCCACCGTGCGGCGCATGTGCCTCTTCTACGGCGTCGTCCCCGAACAGTCGCCGCCTCCCGAGCACACCCGCGACGTGCTTGCCATGGTATCGCGCATCGCGGTAGAGCGGTCCATCGCCACACCGGGCCAGCGCCTCATCGTCATCTCGGGACGCCCCATCGGCGAGCCCGGCGCCACGAGCACGCTCGTCGTCCACACGATCCCCTGACGCAGGGGCCTGTCCCCGGACTTCTCATCCCCGCGTCGACCAGGGACGATCGGATTCAAGCACATGGCAGGGGCCGGACCTCGAATCCCGGCATGTGGCGTTTCCTGGTCAATGGCCTTCGTCAAGTGCGACGCAACAGCAGGCCGCGCAGGTCGTGGCAGGGGTTGATTTCGCCGGGCCGCTCTTCTTCTTCTATTCGACGAACGAGCAGCCGCATCCGCTGCTCGGCTCCGAGTCCGGTCCACCCGTGTCCGGTGAATCGTCGGTCGGCACGTCGGCCGAGCCGTCCGTGGGGATGTCGGCGGGCGTGTCCTCGAGGGCGTCGTCCACCGCATCTTCTTCCGCGTCCTCGGCGGGATCCGCCGTCGGATCATCAGTCGGGTCGAAGGTGGGATCCTCGGTCGGATCATCGGGCACGTCGGCCGGGACGTCGTCCGGCCCGTCATCCACGGGGTCGTCTACTGGATCGACGACCGGATCCGGGACGGGATCCGTGGAGCCGTCCGGGGCGGTGGTCCTGGGGTATCTCTCGACCAGGGTGAGCTGCGTGTAGCGCGAGGGAGGCCATGCGAGGGTGTCCGTGTCGACCCCTCCGATGGCGTAGATCTGGCTTCCGACGGTCGCGCCGGCCACTCTCGTCCTGGCGGCGTTCATCAACGCCATCTGCGGGATCCAGTAACCCGAGGAGTAGCACTCGTAGGTGTCCTCGAGGAGCGTGGTGGGCCAGAGCGCGAAGCTCGACCCGGCCGAGAGGCACATGCGGCCGGTCGGCAGCACGCCCGAGGCCGCGTGGAAGCGCTCCCAGACGAGGTCGCCGGTCCGCGTCCAGGTGTCTGTGGCGATGTCGTAGAGGTCGGTGCGCTTGGAGTAGATCTCGTCGAACGAGCCGCCGGCCACCAGGATCGTGTCCGGGTCGATGAGCTCCGCCCCGTGGTTGCCGCGTGTGCCGGGTAGCTGCGCGATGGAGGTGTCCCACGTGCCGGTCGCGGCGTCGTGGGCCCACATGTTGTCCTGCGGATAGGCGACCCCGGAGACGTACGGTCCGTAGCCGCCGATGACGTGGAACGTGTCCCGGGCCGCGTCGCAGACCATGACGTGCCTGAAGCGCTCCTCGGGCATGTCCGTGCCCAGTGTCCAGGTGTCCGTCGAGGGGTCGTAAACGTGCACCTGCCGCGAGATCGTGGGCGTCGTGGTCGTCGTCAGGCCTCCGGTGACGTAGATGCGACCGTTCATGCCGCACGCGGCCGCATCGCCCAGGCTGAAGGTCAGGGGCGTGAGCGTGCCTCCCGAGCCCGAGTGGTTCCAGGTCAGCGACACGGTGTCGAGCACCTGGAGCGAGTCCTGGGCATATCGCGTGACCGCCAGGGCGTCGTACTGCAGGCCGGAGACGAGATAGATGTCATCTCCGAGCGTGGCCGTGGCGGGTCGCTCCACGCGGATGGGCATGCTCGTGACGTTGTCCCACGAGCTTGGGGGATCCTGGACCAGCGTGACCGTCTCCGCGGTCACGTCGCCCGCGCCGCCGCTCGTGGGGTGGAGAGTGATCGTGGACACGTCCGCCTCGCCGCCCGTCGTGGTCGAGTCGATCGCCACGTCCACGCTGAACGTGCCTGTGCTCCCCGAGGCGACGCTCAGGGTGGTGACCGACGGCGTGGTGGTCCACGTGCCGCCCGAGGGCGTGATGTCGAAGACCGCGGCCCCGCTCTCGAGGTTGTACACGATGAAGTCGTGGGTCGCCGTGCGGCCGGGCAGGTCCCAGTCCACCGATCGCGGGGGCACGACGGGAGTCCCGCCCGAGGGCGGGGTGAGGTGCACGGCCTGCAGATCGTGGGTATATCCCCTGGTCATGCAGCCCGGCAGGTTGAGGCCCGAGACGCCGGCCAGGGCCTCCACGCCGATCATGGCGTCCTCGCCCTCGTCGAGTCCCGCCTCGAGGACCTGCACCCTGATCTCGTTCGAGGTCTCGTAGAGGACGACCTGCACGGTGACCGGGTCCGGCGGCGCTGTCGAGCCCGTGCCGCGGAAGATGACCATGTCGTTGAACGTGACGCCCCACCAGCGGCTGGGCGAGGTGCCTCCCGAGGTCCACCGGATCCAGCACGAGGTGCCGCACGCGGAGTCGGCGGGGTTGAAGTCGCGCTGGTAGAACGCGACCATGCCGTCCACCTCGTCGTCCTTGGGCAGGGGGCACTGGGTCCCGTAGAAGGGCGAGTAGGAGGAGGAGAGAAGGGGCACGAAGACGAGGACGCCGTTGCTCAGGATGTAAACGCTCGTGTACGTCGTGCCGTAGAACGTGAAGTCGAATCCCAGGCTGATGGCGGTCGACTGGTCGTCGTCGTCCATGCTGCTCGTGATGTCCGTGCCTCCGGACATGTCCACCCATGCGTAGGTGACGCCCGTCTCCGCGTCGTCCGCGAGCGTGTAGCCGAAGGCGTCCGGGCCGGCCGTGGTCGCACCAGCGGAAGCAGCACGCAGACAGACCAGGATGACGATCAACGCAGATCTCTTCATGGCGGCCCTCCCTTTGCTCGATCCGCGGCGACGATAGCACAGCCTGCTTGTTGTGTGGGAGACCTCTGCATCGATGACCAGAAAACGCAATTGCTGGGAGATGTTTGCCAGTAGGTTGAACCACCAGAACTTATTGGCATTTGTGATATTTATCGCTATTGACCCTCTTGTACATCAAGTGTA
>JAFDER010000622.1 GCA_019310245.1 Deltaproteobacteria bacterium | reverse complement strand
TCGACGATCTGGGGGCCGGTGATCGGCCGGGACCACGAGAACCGTCCCCTCGCCCTGCGGTGGACGGCCCACGACGTGGAGGCCGCCAACCTGGTCGTCATGGAGCTGGAAACGGCCCGGAGCATCGACGACGTGCTCGAGACGGCGCCCCTTCTCGGGATCCCGGCCCAGAACTGCGTGACCGCGGACAGCAGCGGCCGCATCGGCTGGACCATCGCGGGCCGGATCCCGAGGAGAGAGGGATTCGACGGCCGGCTGCCCGTCTCGTGGGCCGACGGCGTGCGGGGATGGAGCGGCTGGCTCGAGAAGGAGGAGTACCCCCGCATCCAGGATCCCGACAGCGGGATCATCTGGACGGCGAACACACGCGTGGTCGACGGCGCCATGTTCGACAAGATCGGCCACGGAGGCTACGAGCTCGGGGCCCGCGCCACCCAGATACGCGACATGCTGCTCGCACAGGAGAAGTCCTCGGAGCAGTCGCTCCTCAGCGTCCAGCTCGACGACCGGGCGCTCCTGCTCTCGAGCTGGAGGGACCTGCTCCTCGAGCTCCTCGACGAGAAGGCCGTGGAGGAGAGCCGGCCGCGCGGCGAGCTCAGGAGGCTCGTGGACGAGACGTGGACGGGGCACGCCTCGGTGGACTCCGTGGCGTACCGCCTCGTGCGGAGGTTCAGGCTCGTCGTGTTCGCCGAGGTCTACTCATGGCTCACGGCTTCGTGTCTCGAGGCCGATCCCGCGTTCGACTTCAACCACCTCACCCAGTGGGAGGGCCCCCTGTGGAAACTCGTGACCGAGCGGCCGGCTCACCTGCTCGATCCGCACCACGAGAGCTGGGAGCAGGCCCTTCTCGAGATGGCCGATCGCTCCGTCGCGGCCCTTCCCCAGCCGCTCAGCGAGCGATCGTGGGGCGAGCGCAACACCACGGCCATCAAGCACCCACTGAGCCTCGCCGTGCCCGCGCTGGGGATCTTCCTGGACATGCCGGCAGAGCAGATCCCTGGCGACTCGCACATGCCGCGCGTCATCGACCCCGACACCGGAGCGTCGGAGCGCTTCGCGGTCTCTCCTGGAAAAGAGGAGAGCGGCATCTTCCACATGCCCTGCGGACAGAGCGGCCACTTCCTCTCCCCCCACTACTCCGACGGCCACGAGGCCTGGGTCAAGGGAGAGCCAACGCCCTTCCTCCCCGGCCGCACCGAGGCCATCCTCGAGCTCGTGCCTGCAGACTAGAAGTTCCAGGTGAGCGTCA
The DNA here is from genome assembly GCA_019310245.1 of Deltaproteobacteria bacterium. GTDB lineage: Bacteria > Myxococcota_A > Polyangia > DRWM01 > DRWM01 > JAFDER01. The sequence goes on along the minus strand of JAFDER010000622.1, from coordinate 962 downwards.
GCTCGCCGCCCTTGCCCCTGGGCGAGATGGCGAGGTTCATGTCCGGAACGAGCCGTGCCATCTCGTCCTTGAGCTTGAGGGCCTTGGCACGCTTGCCGATGCCGGAGACGAGGACGAAGACGCCGGGGAGCAGGAGACCGATCCCGACGCCCGTGACGGCCAGGTTGACCTTCATCTTGTCCCTGGCCGTGGTGATGCAGTCGCGACAGGCGTTCTCCTCGGCCCAGTCCTGGTAATCCTCGAGCCTCTTCCACAGGACGGCCGCGGTGATGGCAAAGCCCACGCCCGCGAGCGTGGCCACCGTCCCCGCGGCGAGCAGAGCCGTGGAGCTGCGGTACATGTCCTCCCACACGCCGTGGACGAGCTCGAGCTCTCCACTGGACGCGGGCACTGGCTCCGTGACGACGGGTTCTGGCATGTGGACGGGCTTGGGAGCGGGCTTCTTGACCGGCGCAGCGGCCTTGGGAGCAGGCTTCTTGACGGGCGCGACGGCCTTGGGCGCGGGCCTGGGAAGCGACTTCTTCAGCAGCTTGACGATCTCGGCAAGAACGCCCGAGGTCGTGGTCTTCGCCGACCCCTTCGCAACGGAGCCGGACTTCGCGTCGATCACGCTGAGCCGGACGAGCACCTCGTCGCCGCTGCGCACCATGTGGGTGGTGACGATCTTGTCCACGCCCATGGCCTTGGCCTGGGAGACGCTGGACGCCTGGACGGTCTCGTACCCCAGCGATTCGACCTTGGAGATGATCGTGGAGTCCACGATCTCGAGCATGGAGGCGTTCAGGCCGTCGGCCGTGGCCGACACCACCGCAGCCCCGGGGTCCGCGGCGCCGGCTTCCATGGCCGCAGAGAGGCAGAGAACCGCGATTCCGACCGCCATGTATCCTCTGCCAGTCCAACCCCTGTTGCCCGCTTTCGCCTTCCTCGCCATGCCCGGATTGAAATGCAAACCCTGTGCCACT
>JAFDER010000013.1 GCA_019310245.1 Deltaproteobacteria bacterium | reverse complement strand
TGTGGTCGAGGTACTCCTCGTACCCCTCGCGCAGATCCAGGACGAACGTGTACGGCTTGTCCTTGTCGAGCTTGTAGACGCTCGGAGGATGCCCGAGCACGAGGATCTCGGTCGCGGGGTCGTCGGGGTCCTCGGCGATGAGAGTGGTCGTGCCGCAGGGCTGACACTTGTGCTTCTTCGGGCAGGGCTTGGGCGTGCTGGCCTGCACGAAGTAGGCCTCGAGCTTCACGAACCCGGGCTCCAGCTTCTCCTCGCGCAGATCGGCAAGGGTCACCAGCGGAACGGGCAGCTCTTCGCACCCGACGCAGTCCTTCAGCATGATGGCCGTCTCGCCCGGATGGCAGGACTTGTTGCCGAGCATCTCCCCGTAGCCCTCGACGATCTCGAGCACGAAGAGGTAGGGGACCAGCTTCCACATCTTCTCGTGCGCCGCAGGGAGTCCCTGGACCCAGACACGCGCCGGGTTCGTGCCGGGGCGGTCGTCCGCCAGCACGCTCATCTCGACGCACGGCTTGCAATCCTTCTTCTCGGAACAGGTGGGAGGCGTGAACGCCATGGCCAGGTATGCCTCGAGGATGACGGTCCCCGGCTCGAGCGTGCCCTCCATGAGCTGCTCGAACGTCACGTGCGGCGTGCCGGGCGGTGGCGGATCCGGCTCCGGAACCTGGACGGGAGGCTCCTCGGCGGCCACCGGAGACGCGACCGGCTCCGAGGCCGGCGGGGCCTGCACGGGCGCCTGGCCCGATCCGCAGGACGCGAGCAGGAGGACGAGGAGGCCGCAATGGTGTTTCATGGACTCATCGTATAGGCTTGGCGCGTGATGGACAACGCTCCCCAGCCGCCCGCCCCGCCGCCCGAGAAGAAGACGCTGCCGCTGGTCATCATCCTCGCAATCGTGGCGCTCGGCATCCCGCTCGTGCTGAGCATCGCACTCATGGTGATCGCGACGGCCGGAGGCGTGGTGGCCTACCTGCTGGCCTCCGACAGCGCCGAGGAAGGGCCGTCCCAGGTGTACGCCGATCCCGTGCTGGACGAGTTCAAGCCGCCCGATCCGATGCCTCTCAAGGACCTCCCGGAGGCCCCGGAGGACGTGGAGCCCCTGGCGATCGCGGGCACACCGCCCGGGGACGAGGGTGACGCAGAAGAGCCCACGGGCATGCTCGAGGCCTCGTCCATCAAGGACGTCATGAAGAGCAGCACGAACGCCTTCAGGTTCTGCTACGAGAAGTCGCTCGAGAAGGACCCGCTCCTGCAGGGCAAGGTCACGATCAAGTTCGTGATCGGAACGAAGGGCAAGGTGACGAAGGCCGAGGTCGCGTCCTCCACGTTAGATAACGCAGAGGTCGAGACATGCCTTGTCAACCGCGTGAAAAAGCTCAAGTTTCCAGAACCTGAGGGTGGGGTCGTGGCCGTGAGCTACCCCCTGGTCTTCACGCCGGACGGCTGAAGTGATTCAGTCCGTCTCCTCGTTCGGGCGGACCTCGGGATGGAGCGCCTCGAGCGACTCGTAGAAGTCGATGATGCGCCTGACGTACCGGCGCTTCTGCAGGTACGTTCCCGGGAAGAACGAGCGCTTGAACCCGTAGATCACGCACCTCTTGAGCTCGGCCGGCGTCACGCCCAGGTGCTTGATGGCGGTCTCGATCTCGTTCGAGACCGTGGTGCGCGAGACGGTGCGGTTGTCCGTGCAGAACGTGGTCGAGAGCCGCCGCTCCTTCATGCCCAGGTAGGGGTGATCCTCGAGCCTCTCGAGGCGGGGGTTCGTCTGCATGTTCGAGGTCAGGCAGATCTCCATCGTGATCCTGCGGTCCGCGATGTACTGTGCCAGCTCCTCGATGTACTTCTCCCGGTCCTCGATCGCCGGATTCGTGATCATGTCGGTGTGCAGCAGGTGCGTGCCGTGCCCGATGCGGTCGGCGTGCAGCTCCGTGATGGCCTGGAAGATGGACTCGGGCCCGTACGCCTCCCCCGCGTGCACGGTCTTCATGAGGAAGTTGCGGTGTGCGTACTGGTAGCCCTGCCGGTGGTTCACGGCGGGGTTGCCCGCCTCGCGGCCCGCGAGGTCGAAGCCCATGATGGGCAGGGCGTACTTGCTGCGGATCTCCACGGCCGCCTGCGCCAGCTCGCGCGAGGCCATCGAGAAGACGTGCCTGGGCCGGGTGAAGCGGTGCACGCCGAGGATCGCGTCGTAGTACTCGCACAGGCCCTTCTCGAAGTACCTGAGCGCGCAGACCACGATGGAGTACTCGAACTCCGGCTCCTCGCCCGAGGCGACGACCTTCCTCAGGTTGAACTCGCTCCTGGCCTTCTCGAGTCCGCGGTTCACGCTCCTGAGCACGTTCTCCATCGACAGGTGGCTGTGGACGTGCAGCTGCGGAGCGAAGCGCACCTCCACGTACCTCACGCCCTCGTCCTGGTTGTCCCTCGCCAGCTCGTAGGCCGCGCGCTCGAGCGCCGGCTCGCTCTGCAGGACGGAGATGGCGTACCCGAATCCCTGGAGGTACTCCTCGAGGCTGCCGTACTTCTCCTTGTACACCGTCTCCATCAGCCCCCCGGACGTGTACGAGGGCAGCGTGACGCCGTACTCCTTCGCGAGCTCGATGAGCGTCTCGAGCCTCACGGACCCGTCCAGGTGCACGTGCAGGTCCGTCTTCGGCAGCTTCTCGATGATCTCGCGCTTGATCACGATCCCACCAATAGACGTCTTCGGGCCCGCGGTCAATATACCGGCACGAGCTCGATGAAGGACGAGAACAGGGAGTACGTGGTGTCCATCCGCCACTCGTCCCACACGACGAGGAACCCGCCTCCGGTCCAGGCCACGGCAGGCATGGGCATGTCCTCGAACGTGCGGGCCTCGACCGCGTCGTTGACGATCATCAGGGAGTCGACCCAGCCCCAGCCCGGCGGACTGGCATTGAGACGGGCCCAGACCTGCCAGCTCTCGTCGTGGTACAGGGCGAACACGCCCGACGAGGCAGGGTACTGCGCGTGGTCCGAGTCCATGAGCGCCGAGTAGAAGGTGGCCTCGATGTCGGGCGCGAGCCACAGGCCGCCACCGGGCTCGAACTGCCAGAGCTGCAGGGACGTGGCGTCGATGCGCTGCTCGAACCCGTAGCCCATCCAGCCTCCCGCGCTCGACGAGGCGTGATAGGCCGAGACCGGCGCGTGCCCGAAGACCGTCGTCGCCCCGCGCGGCACCATGTCGGGATCCAGCCACTCCACCACGACGTTCTCCATCGGGATGCACCTGTGCAGCAGCATCAGATCCGTCGAGACAGGGTCCTTCATCAGGAGCGGGTCGCCGCCCCAGCACTCCCCGGTGGGCAGGAAGCGGGTCGAGGCGATGAAGTCGAGATCGGGATACGAGAACATGAAACCGACGTTCGACTCCTCCCCGGCGCCGTAGGATTCGGTGACGACGTAGACGCGATCGTCCACGCGCACCGGGGCGCAGAGCGGATCGACGATGTTGTCCCAGTCAGGCGTGGTGCCCATCGAGAGCATGTCCCCATCTGCGGCCAGGCGCAGCACCACGATGCGGTCGCCTCCCGATTCCTGCAGCACGTTCACGAGGAAGCTCCCGTCGCCGGCCGACGAGATCCTCGGCATCGCCGAGGCGAGCCCGGCGCCGTCCAGGATGCGCCTCTCCCCTCCCGTGCTCCGCCCCCGGGCGTCGAGCGGGATGAAGCCCACGCGCTCGCCCGCGCCGCTCTCCATCCCGTGATAGACGAGCCCCACCGAGGTCCCGTTCCAGGCGATGTCACAAACCGCAGCGAAGAGGAGATCCACGGCGATGTTGTGGTCGGGATCGTCCCTGTCGATGAACCGCCACCCGTCTGCCTCGGCATCGGGATCGGAAGAGGAGTCCATCACGGCATCCTCGACGCCGGGATCGGTCGAGGCATCGTCGCCACCCCCGCGATCCCAGCTCGAGTAGCACGCCTGGAGGGCGATCGCGGCCGCGAACAGGATCGGACGTGCCGTCACGATCCGGCTACTCCCCGCAGGCGGCCTTCATGCCGAGATCGCAGGCCCTGAGGATCAGAAGGGCCGCGGTCTCGAGATCCGCGTCTCCGCCCTCGCCCTTCTCGTACATCGCGCCGAGCTGGAAGCAGCTGTCGGCGTCGTTGCCCTCGCAGGCCTGGCGGTAGAACTCGCGGGCCACGGCGTGGTCCTCGTCCGCGCCGTCGCCGTCGCGGTGCATGTTGCCCAGGGCGTAGCAGGAGCGTGGCTCCCCGCTCGAGCAGGCGTTCTCGAACAGGGCCTTCGCCGCCTCCTTGCTCTGCTGGCCTCCGTGCCCCTCGAACCACATCATGCCCAGCAGGTAACAGCCCGTGGGGTCCCCGAGGTCGCAGGCCTTCTTGAACAGCGCCCGCGACTTCACGATGTCCTCCGGGCCTCCGTCGCCGTCGGCCCACATGGCGCCCAGGATGAAGCAGCCTCCCGCCTCCCCGCCGTCGCAGGCCTTCTGGAAGTACGTGCGTGCCAGTATCGGATTCGCGGGAAGGCCCTCGCCCTCGTGGAGCATGAGCCCGAGCATGAAGCAGGCCTCGGCGTCGTCGGCCGCGCACTGCTGCTCCAGCTCGCCGCGCTCGCCCATGGCCCAGTTGGAATCGTCGAGATTCACGTCATTGCCCTTGACGGTTCCGCCGCAGGCCGCGCACGCGGCCGCGATGGCCGCGAGGCCTGCCGCCCTGCCGAAGAATGAGTCCATCCTCAGTCCCTCCTACTCGATGTACCCCAGGAGCTTGAGCCGGATGAAGTCCTCCTGGCTCAGCTCGGGCGGCTCGCCCACTTGCCAGCGGACCCTTGCTCCCTTGTACCACGCCAGGAGCTTCTCGCGCAGGGCCGCGGCCCGCTCCGGCTCCAGGTCCACGAGATCGCGGCTCTCGGCCGGATCGGCCTCGAGGTCGTAGAGCTCGCCCTCCACCGAACCGAAGTCGTGGATGTACTTCCACGGGTACTCGATGATGCAGCGCTTGACCCCGCTCTGGCTGGCGACCTCGGCGTAGAGCGGGCGCTCGGGCAGGGACTGGCCCTGCATGAGGGGCAGGAGGCTCAAGCCGGACAGATCGGCCGGCACCTCCAGGCCCAGCAGGTCGAGGAGGGTGGGAACGATGTCCACCAGCGAGACGGGGGTGTCGACCACCGTGCCTGCCCCCCAGCCGCCCGGCAGCACGAAGAGCAGGGGCACGTGGATCAGCTCCTCGTAGAGCCGGTCGTTCATGCGGTGGCCGTGCCCGCCGTGGTCGAAGAGCTCCTCGCCGTGGTCGGACGTGACGACGAGGATCGTCCTGTCGTCCACGCCGAGCTCGGTCAGGGCCTCCTCCATGGCCGAGTCCACCATGCGGATCTCGCTCGCGTACGCCGCCGAGAGGAACTCGACCCACTCGTCATGCGGGATGACGTCGTTCTCGCGCATGTGCTCGAACAGCGCGATCGGACGGAACTGGAGCAGCTTCGCCGTCCGGTTCACCCAGGCGACGTCCCCGGCCCTGACGCTCATCCCCTCCGTGTTGCCTTCCAGCGAGTAGTAGTGCTCCAGCGCCGCGGAGGTCATGAGGTCGTCGTACGAGTGCATCGAGCTCTCGTTGAACTGCTCGAACCAGGGCCAGTGCGGGAAGTAGGGAAAGTGGGGATCCAGGTAGTGGAGCCACAGGAAGTACATGGGCGATGCCGCGATGTCATCGGCAAGCCCGGTGACGGCCATGTTCGGAAACGGCATGAAGGTGAAGTCCTCTCCAACGAACCGGTCGAAGCCCTGGCCGAAGCCGAACCTCCGGCTCACGTGAAAGTTCGTGCACACGCCGAACGTCTCGAAGCCGGCACCGTCCAGCCTCTCGGCCAGCGTCACGGCCTCGTCCGGAAGCACGTTCTGTCCACCGGCATCGAAGCTCGTGGACCAGCCCGTGATCATCCCGTGCTCGCTGGGGTAGAGGCCCGTCATGACCGAGTACATCGAGGGAACGGTCCAGGGCCCGGGCGCATAGGCGCGGGTGAACAGGATCCCCCTGCTCGCCAGCCTCTCCAGGAACGGGGTGGTCCGGAGCCTCGATCCGAGCACGCTCGTGAAGTCGGCCCTCTGCGTGTCCACCACGACGAGCACCACGTCCAGGGCTCCCTCCGTCCGGCCCGGCCGCGGCGGCACGCCGGCGATCGGACCCTCGTCGCGCGTGAGCAGGAGCCCCGCATAGGCGAGCCCGGCCATGACGAGGATCGCGGCCGGGACGGCCCAGCCCACGCCGGTTCTTTTCCTCGAGCCCATCACGACTTGGTAACCCACTTTAGGGCGGGGATCAAAGTGTAAACGTGACGTGATCGACCCGTGAACGGCCAGCACGCCCGTGGCGCCCCTGCCACACCCGTCGGGCCCGGACCACCGCTTTTCGCGCACTTACGGCTGGCACGGCCGTTGCGTCCACCCTACACTGCGGAGGAACGGCCATGACGAAGAAGACAGCAGGAACCCTCGGGCTCTTCGCCCTCTTCCTGATCATCGTGCACGCCTGCACGAACCTCGACGACATCGACCTCAAGGACCCCCGGCTTGGAGAGCTCGGGCTCGTCAAGTTCGAGGGCCCCGGCTGCTCGAGCTCGACGACGATGGCCGTGGGCTCGACCGTCACGATGACGGTGGAGCCGGAGGAGGGCGCACTGCCCGACGATCTCTCGGTGCGCTCCAGCGAGCCGGCGGTGATCAACGCCGCCGCGGGAGCCACCGCGAACGAGGTGCTGCTCGAGGCCCACCAGGCCGGCGAGACGCACGTGGAGATGCTCTCGGCCGGGGACGTCTACGACTGGCTCGGGTTCGACGCCGAGCCCGCGGCCGCCGTCCTGTACACGGCGCAGGACGCCGTGTTCGCGGGCGGCGCGTTCATCCTGAAGATCGACGAGGTGCACGGCGCGTGCGGCGAGGAGTGCCCGCTCATCGGCTCCAGCTTCATCGACTGGTCCACGTCTCCCACGGGCGCGCTCACGCTCGACGCCGACGTGGACGACACGGCCATCTTCACGGCCGGCGCAACCGGGTCCGCCTCGATCATCGGCGACGAGCCCTCCGAGCGAGGCAGCCTCGTCGATCACGCGGTCACCATCGCTGACCCGTCCGCGGCCGGCGCCCTCGACGGCCACGTGCTCGTCTACCTGCCCGACGAGACCTTGCTCGATCCCCAGCCGGCGCCCGTGGAGCTGCCCGTGGGAAGCTACGTCCAGATCCAGCTCTTCGCGCTCGCAGGCGGCACGGAGGTGCCCGTCTCCCGCTTCGATGCCGTCTGGGACATCACCGGCGATGCCGGCACGATCCAGTCGTACGACCTGGACACGTGGGAGGCGCCCGAAGGTCCTGTCTACGAGGCCATGGCCGCCGGCACCGCCACCATCAGCGCCGACTCGGGCCTTCTCGGCTCGAGCGCGGCCTTCGACATCACCGTCACCGAGTAGCGGGTCCACGAGGCGATAATAACCTGACGGCCGGACACCAGGATGCGCCTTTGCTGGTGTCGGAGATGAAAACGGGTATGATTGGTCCTGTATGACCCGACTCTCCAGGGGGCTTGCATGAAGAGGACAATCTGCGCGGCGCTCGTGCTCCTTGCAGCAGGCTGCTACTCCTCGTACCAGCGCACGGGCCAGCATGACGCGACCGTGGAGCCCGCCTCGGATCCAGACCCGGATCCCGACCCGGATCCCGACCCGGATCCCGACCCCGAGCCGATCGAGGACCCCGTGATCGACGACCCGGTGGAGGAGGTGTGCGTCGAGACCGCGTTCGCGGCCTGGAGGGTCGTGCCGGACGTGCTCATCGCGCTCGACCGCTCGAACTCCATGGCCGACACGCCTCCCTGGCCTCCCATGTGGGACACGATCCGCACGGCCCTTGACGGCATCACGGAGCCTCCACGCGACGCGGCGATCTGGTTCGGCCTGCTGGTGTTCCCCGGTCCCATGTGCCGTCCGGGCGATCCCGATCCCGTGACCGGGTGCGGGGCGCCCGTGCCGTCCGACATCAATGTGAGGGTCGGGCCGGACAGACACGACGAGATCGAGACGGAGCTGGCCTCGACGAGCACGTGCGGCGGCACGCCCATCGCCGAGACGCTCGAGGCGGCGGGACGGTACCTGAACGGCCTGTCGGACCACCACGAGAAGTACGTGCTGCTCGCCACGGACGGCGCCCCGAACTGCAACGACGCGCTCGACGGAGACTCGTGCACGTGCACGAGCAGCTACCCGTGCTCGTTTGCCAACTGGAACTGCCTCGACGACGTGAGGACCTACGCCATCCTGGACGACATGTGTGCCGACGGCATCAAGACGTACGTCCTGGGCCTGGGAGCGGCGGCGGAGTGGGAGGCCGTGCAGGCCGCGATGGCCTCGCACGGGTGCACGGACGACTACTACCTGGCCGAGGAGCCGGGCGAGATCGCGAGAGCGCTCGAGGACATCGCGGCCGACGTGGAGACCTGCCAGATCGAGATGTACTGCTCCGAGGTCTCGCACCCCGACGAGGTGAACTTCTACACCCTGCCCGGCCCGGTGCTCTTGCCCAGGGACACGAGCAGGACGGCAGGCTGGGACTGGATCGCCCCCTGCGGGCCGGAGGTCTCCATCGGTCTCGTGGAGTTCTTCGGCGTGGACTGCGACCTGCTGTTCGCCGACGATCTCGCGAACCTCGAGCCCACGTCGGGCTGCCCCACGATCGGCGGCTGACCGGCGCCGCGTTTGTGCCGGCACGCGATCTGGGCTACCCTTTTCCAACCTGCAAGGAGGGTGCGATGCGCGACGCCAGAGGGCTCATGGCCATCATCCTCGCCTGGTCGCTCGCGGCCTGTGCGACCGGCACCGACATCGAAGGCGACGCCGACGTGGGCGTCGAGACGCCGACCGACACCACGTCCGAGACCGCGGCCGACGCGCCCGTCGACACCGTCGCGGAGACGCCCGTGGATGCGCCGGCGGACGCCGTGGACGGGTCGGATCCCGAGCCCGAGTGCCCCGACGCGGACGGCGACGGCGTGTGCGACGACGACGACGTGTGCGCGGACGGGGACGACCTGGTGGACACGGACGGCGACACGTACCCGGACGCGTGCGACTGCGACCACTGGGGCATCGTCTGCTCGGTGAACGCCGCGTGCGTGCAGGAGGAGGACGGGCCGGACTGCGTGTGCAACGACGGCTGGGAGGGGGACGGCTTCACCTGCACCGACATCGACGAGTGCAGGCTCGGCACCCACACCTGCGACACGAACGCCACGTGCACCAACACGCCCGGCAGCTACACCTGCGCCTGCCTCTCCGGGTGGACGGGCGACGGCTTCACCTGCACCGACATCGACGAGTGCCTGGCCGACCCGTGCGACACGAACGCCACGTGCACCAACACGCCCGGCAGCTTCACCTGCGTCTGCAACACGGGCTACACGGGAGACGGCTTCACCTGCGTGGAGATCGGCTCGGGCCCTTGCCTCTACGCCAACGACGGGTCGTCGTACAGCTCCGGCACGACCATGGGCGGCGTGATGGTGGCCATGAAGTTCTCGACGGGTGCAGCCGTGACGGTGAGCCGCTGCGAGGTGTTCACCGGAACCACCACGGGATCGAACACCACGGGCATCTGGAGCCACGACCCCTCCACCAACATGCCCGACACCGACCTGGGCACCGTGACCTGGGCCATGTCATCCACCGTCGACTGGCAGGGAGTCGACTTCACGACGCCCATCGCGCTCTCCGCCACAACGACCTACTGGGTGGTCTGGGACCCGGTCGGCAGCTCCCAGGCCTCGAAGCAGGACACAGGCACCACCGTGGAGTACCGGGGGCGCTCGGGCACCTCGTGGAACGGTCCGTTCACCGGCCCCTGGAAGTACCGCTGCTACTGCGAGTGATCTGAACGCATGCGGGCGCCGGCGGCCTCGGCCGCGCGGGCCAGCGACTCGTAGGGCTGGCAGCCCACGACCATCTCGTCCGTGCCGAAGATGAAGGTGGGAACGCCCGTGATCTCCATCTCGTGGGCCTCCCGGCCCGCCTGCTTCAATCTCTCGAGATAGCGCGGATCGGTTGCCGCACCGATCGCCTCCTCCGGGTCGAGATCGGCAAGCTCGAGCAACCGGCGCAGGTCGTCATCGGACTCGAGGTCCAGTCCCTCGAGCCAGTGGCCGGCCATCGCTGCCGCGCGGAACTCGTCGAGCCTTCCCCTGTCCCGTGCGTACTCCGCCAGCGCGAGGGCCTTGCGTGTTCTCGGCATGTGGTCCGATATGTCCAGGTCCGTGATCCCGAACTTCGAGGCGAACAGGGCAACGTGCCGGCGCATCTCATCGATGCGGGAATCCAGGAAGATGCTCGAGAGGGACACGCCTCCATCCGGGATCTCGGGGTGGAGCTCGAAGCCCCTCCAGTCGATCTCGATGTCGTACTCCTCTTCCAGCCTGACCAGGCAGGTGCGCTCCGCAACGAAGCAGAACGGTCAGATGAAGTCCGAGTACAGGGTGACCACGGTGCTCATGAAACCATTCCGTTGTTCAATGGGTAACACGCCGATGCCGAAAGTAAATCCCCGTGTTATTCTGACCCTCCTGGAAAGGTGAGGAGGTCACTCGTGAAGGCATTGATCGCTGTTCTGGTGGGGTCATTCATGCTGATCGCGTGCGGTGGGGGGGACGGGGACGAGCGCGACGCGGATGCGGACGCGACGACGGATCCCGCGGCAGAGGCCGACGCCGGGACGGATCCGGGCACGGACCCGTGGGACGATTCGGGACCATACGACTGCACCCCCGGGGAGCCGTCCGGACCGGTCCACCACGTGGCGACGGACGGCAGCGACGAGACGGGCGACGGTTCGGAGGGCTCGCCGTGGGCCACGATCACCCATGCGCTCGACACGGTTGCCGACGGATCGACGATCCTCGTCAGTCCCGGCCTCTACGAGGGGCGCGTCAGGCTCAGGGGGAGCTTCGACGAGGGGGTCGTCGTGCGCTCCGCGGAGCCGTACCGCGCGAGGCTCAGGCACACGGAGACGGTCGTGACGGCGTACACCACGTCGAGCGGGTGCCACGGCATCACGATGGAGGGCTTCGACATCGCGCACAGCGGCCCGGGGGCGGGCGCGCTCGTCTTCCACATCGACGCGGACGGGTCGGGCGCCGTGTACGACATCACCCTGCGAGGCAACGTACTGCACGACAGCTACGACAACGACATCCTCAAGGTGAACCACGGCATCAGCGGCGTGGTGATCGAGCGAAACCTCTTCTACAACCAGACGGGCTCGGACGAGCACATCGACATCAACAGCGCGGCGGACGTCATCGTGCAGGACAACATCTTCATGAGCGACTTTGACGGGAGCGGCAGGACGAACGGCAACGACACCTCGAGCTACATCGTGATCAAGGACTCGAACCAGGGCGACGACATCTACACGGGAAGCCATCACATCGTTGTCAGGCGCAACATCTTCCTCAACTACGAGGGATCCACCGGGACGGGCTTCCTCCTGCTCGGCGAGGACGGCCACCCCATCCACGAGTCCCACGACATCCTCGTCGAGAACAACCTCATGATCGGCAACTCGGCGAACGCCATGCGCGCTCCGTTCGGGGTCAAGGGAGGCCGGGACATCGTCTTCAGGGCCAACACGGTGGTCGGGGACATGCCCGGCCGCGCGTTCGCCATGAGGCTCAACGTCGAGGGCGACAACCCGGACAACGAGAACATCTCCTTCTTCAACAACATCTGGTCGGATCCCACGGGGACGATGGGCGCGCTCGACTCCTCCGATGCGAACGACTTCTCGGATGCGAGCCCGGATCACACGACCTCGTTCGCCATCGACGGCAACCTGTACTGGAACGGCGGCGATGCGGTTCCCGAGGACGGCGCGGAGCTCATCAACTACACGGACGACGCACACGCCGTGACGGCGGACCCCGTCCTGGGCGACCAGTCGGGGCTCGTCCCGCCCCGCTGGGATCCCTCCGCCGGAACGTTCGTGGACGGCTCGACGAGCATCTGCGAGGCGTTCGACAGGCTGGTCGAGCTCTACTGCGTGCCCGGCGCGGGAAGCGGGGCCATCGACGCGGCCCTCGCGGCGCAGGCTCCCGCGGACGACATCACGGGCGCAGCGCGGGGAGGCTCCCCGGACATCGGAGCCTGCGAGGCTTTCTAGGAGCGGTTGCCCTTCGACGAGCTCAGGGCAACGGGAGCGCCATCAGGGGAAGGTAAGCGCGAGGACCCATGACTCCCACTTGACCTTGAACGCAGCCATGTCATCGACCCCGAGGGTCTTCTCGAGCGTCTCGTAGCCGTCGGGGTCCTCGTCGGCGTTCTCGCGGAAGGCGTGGTAGTAGTCGACGAGCAGGCCCTTTTCCTGGAGATAGAGGAGCAGGTACCTCGACTGGGAGTAGTTGGTCCCCTTGTCCTCGTTGTAGAACTGGTTCTCGTCCATCGAGGTGAGCTTCTTGAACGACGGGACCTCGTCGTTCTGCACTGCCTCCTGAAGGCCCGCGAGCCTCCAGTTCGTCAGGCCCCAGATGTGGCCGTCGCTGTCCATGCACTGCTCGTAGAGCGAGCCCAGTCCCTCGTTGAACCAGGGCGGGCAGGCCGGGAAGTTCGAGTCCATGAACGGGTGGACGATCTCGTGCACGAGCGTCCCGCCGCCCGTCGCGATGTTCATGACGAGAGCCCTGTGCTCCTCGGAGTAGTAGCCGTACGGCGTGTCGGGCACGTCCCCGAAGATCTCCTTGGCATGCTTCATGTAGCTCGCGTCGTCCTTGAAGAGCCAGATGTCGATGATGTGCTTCGGGTCCTTCGAGAAGAAGTCCTCCTTGAGGCGGTCGACGGTCCACTTCACGGTGGACTTCGAGCGTTTCTTCACCGTGGCCGGGTGCTCGTCTCCGATCACCACGAACGGCTCCTGGAGCAGGACGGTGAAGCCCTCGGGCACCGTCTTCTTGAGCTTCTTGACGTGCTTCTTGTACTGGGCCTTCGTGAACCCGGCCTTGGACTTCTTCTTCTTCGGCTTCGCGGCCGAGGCCTGGATCATGGACGCGGCCTGGACCTCCGACTGCCGCGCCCTGCCCGGGTCGCACGATCCGGCCGGGGTCATCAGGAGCAGGACGAACCCTGCAAGCATCGCTCGTCTCATGGCACCTTCCGTCCTCGAGTGTACTCCAATGATCCCGCCCCGGGTCAAGGTGAGTCGCTCGTCCTGCCGGTTAGACAGGAGCGCGGCCGCAATTATTTGAGCCGCGCCGGAACCTCCCCGGGGGCCGGGTGTCCTACTTTTGCGGCCGGATGAGAGCAATCACACGGGCCGCGGGAACTTCGAAGAGACGTCGCAGGGAAACCGGAGAGGTTCGACGACGGCACCCGCTCCGAGCGGGACCCGTCTACCCGAAGGAGAGAAATCATGGGCACTGAGAAGATGAAAATCAGGTTCAGGATCTTCAAGGACGACACGCTCGTCGAGGAGAAGGAGGTGGGCCAGCGCGCCGTCAAGATCGGGCGGTTGAGCACCCACCAGGTGGCGCTCGACGACGAGGACGTGGCCGTGACGCACGCCGTGATCCAGGTGACGGGGAACCGCGACGCGACGCTCTTCGCCCTCGACGCATCGCGCCCCACGCTCCTGAACGGAGAGCCGGTGAACAAGTGCACGATCAAGAGCGGCGACATCATCCAGGTGGGCCCATTCAGGCTCGTCGTCGATATCGCCAGCGAGGAGCCGCACTCGAAGGCCGCGGTGCCTCCGCCCGCACCCGGACCGATGAGACCCGCCCCGTCCGCCGGCCTTCTGGCGGCGGCGCCAGGGGCACTGCCCGGCATGGCCGCCATGCCTGGCCTGCCGGCGCCTGCCGCCGGGGTCCGGTCCGGGATGACCGAGGCGGAGCGCACCGCGGCCGCGGCAAGGTTGATCGACCTGAACGAGATCGAGGACTCCACCCGCCGGGTCCTCGAGGTGATCCCGGTGTGGCAGAACACGGTCTTCGACGTGAGGCACCTGACCGGCAGGAGCCGGAAGTTCACGATAGGCGAGGAGCCGGACTGTGACTTCTGGGTCCCGGCCGATCAGCTGGGCGGCGCCACGAAGGTCGTCATCGCCGAGGGCTCGTCCGTGCGGTACCACTCCTTCATGAGCGAGGGAGAGGTCACGCTCGAGAGCGGAGAGCGCAGGCCGCTCGAGGCCGGCGCCTACAAGGTGCCGGACGGGGCGCGGCTGTCGATGAAGCTCGGCAACGTCAACTTCCTCGTCAACTCCGTGCCGCGGCCCCGGAAGCCCAGGCTGCCCTTCACGACGGAGTGGTCCTACCACTCGTTCAACGGCGCGAGCATGCTCGGCGTCGTGGCAGCGCTCTTCATGGTCTTCTTCTTCCCGCCCAACTCGATGAAGCTGTCCATCTCCGAGCTCGAGAACGCGTCGATCTACCACAAGTTCCTCCTCGAGCCTCACGAGATCATCCCCCAGGACGAGCTTCCCGACTTCATGACCAAGAAGGACGAGATGGACGAGAAGGAGGGCGGCACGGGCGAGAGGCACAAGGGAGACGAGGGGCAGATGGGCGACATCAAGAACAAGAAGACGGACAACATGTACGGGATCAAGGGCCCGGAGAAAAATCCGGACCCGCACATGGCGCGCGACCAGAAGAAGGACCTGGCCAAGGCCGCCGGCATCCTGTCCATACTCGACCAGTCCCTCTCCATGCCCACGTCGCCGTTCGGCCGGGACTCGGCCCTGGGCAACGACGCCGAGAGCGCGCTCGGCGCGCTCATGGGAGCCCAGATCGGCCCGAACTTCGGGTTCGGAGGCCTCGGCCTCGTCGGCACGGGTTCGGGAGGCGGCGGCACGGGCGAGGGAACCATCGGCCTGGGCAAGTGGGGCAAGATCGGCCACGGCTCCGGCTATGGCAAGGGCGTGGGCTACGGACCCGGCGACGGCGGACTCAAGGGCACCCACAAGGGCAAGGTCCCGCCCCCAATCACCGGCAAGGGGACGGTCAAGGGCTCCCTGTCCAAGGAGGCCATCCGCCGCGTGATCCGCCAGCACCTCAACGAGGTGCGCTTCTGCTACGAGCAGGGCCTCTCCACCCAGCCGGACCTCGAGGGCCGGGTCACCGTGGCCTTCCTCATCTCGCCCACGGGCGCGGTGCAGTCCTCCAGCATTCCCAGCTCCACGCTCGGCTCGGCGAAGGTCGACGCCTGCATCGCCAAGGCCGTGCGCCGCTGGACGTTCCCCTCTCCGGAGGACGGAGGCGTGGTCTTCGTCAAGTACCCCTTCATGCTCAAGCCCGCCTCGAGCGACTAGGCAGCCTCCGCAAGTGTCAATTGTAGGGGTCTGACCCCTAGATCATCAACCAGTCGATGGGCACCGTCAGCACGTGGCGCGCATTCTCCACCAGCTTCTTCTCGCTCTCGTCCCAGGCAAGCTCCACGATGTGCCTCTGGCCGAGAGCCACCTCGCCCTTCTTCTCGACGAGCTCGGACGTGAGCACGAGGATGCGCGAGCCGGCGACCACGAGGTCGAGCACGTATCCCCCGGCGTCGAAGAGCACGATCTCGGTGGCGGGAACGTCCATGTGCATGACGCCCCGGGCGCCCGCGCCGATGAAGGCGTGATCTCCGATCATGCCCAGACCCCGCCAGTAGGTCATCTTGTCGCCCACCAGCAGCTTCACGCGCTCGTCCTGGTCGCCGGCCATGCGGGGCTGGAGCTCCGTGCGCGGCAGCCCGGCCAGCTCCCTCTTGTCCAGGGACCACCGGTAGATCCTGTTGCCGGAGCCTCTCATCACGGCGTAGCTCGCCGTGATGACGAGCTCATCACCGTGGACTGCCACGGCCAGGTACCTCTCGTTGGGACCGGACGGCATCTTGGCGGTGAAGCGGTGCTCGGCCACCTTGCCGGGCACGAGGTCGAAGACGAACGCGTACTTGGGCGTCACCACGTCGTCCACGGCCGCGAAGGCGCTCGTGCCCAGCGGCACCAGGAAGTCCACGGGCTTCACGATCTCCTCGCTCTCGAAGACCGTCTGCTGCACGCCGGCGCCGCTCGAGAAGTCGACGAATTCCACCTTGCCCTCCAGGCCGACGAGGCAGCCCGGGGCGAGGCCGAGGAGCGAGGCCGGAGCCTGGCCGAGGTTCACGGACAGGACCGGGTTCGCCGTGAAGGGCTCGCGCCGCTCCACCCCGGTGCCGCGCGCGAGGTAGAGGTACTTGCCCTGCACCGCCGCGGCAGGCAGCTCGCTCCCCCGCCTGGGCACGGCGAGTGCCTGGCCCACATCGACGCCCCTGTCGGTGACCCTCAGGACGTGGACGGTCACGGGATCCTCCTGCCCCGGCTCGCCGATCATGCCGACGAGCAGGTCCGACGCCTCGCCGTCGAAGCTGAGGGCCGGGGCTGGCAGCGGCTCGACCGGCGGCGGCTCCCGCGAAGGCTCCTTGCCAGGAGTCGTCCTGCCGCACCTCGAGCAGCCCGAGAGGGCGATCAGTGCGGCGGCGATGCAGGCTGCTGCTCTCATGGATTCACCTTCGTCCCCTTCACGGGCCCGGCTTGAGCCTCACGTTGCTCGCGAGCTCGGGGTTCAGGCCCCTCTTGGTGGAGTAGAACTCGCGGATCGTCTCGAAGTCCGCCTCGATGTCCCCCGTGGGATGGATCAGGGGGCCCGCGCCTCCCTCCTTGCAGGAGTAGTCGAGGTATCCGAGCAGGATGGGCACTCCCGCGCCCCTGGCGATGTAGTAGAACCCGGTTTTCCAGTGGTCGGTCTTCGATCGTGTGGCCTCGGGCGCCATGGTGAAGGCGAGCTTCTCGCTCCGGTCGTAGATCTCCACGACCTGGTCCACGAAGTTGTGGGACGAGGAGCGGTTCACCGGGATGCCGCCGATCCATCTGAAGAACCAGCCGTGGGGCCACCTGAAGAGCTGGTGCTTGCCGATCCACACCCTCTTCAGGCCGATGGCCTCCATGCACATCAGGCCGAGGACGAAGTCCCAGTTCGAGGTGTGCGGCCCGCCGATGACCAGGTACTTGTCGATGTCGGGCAGCTGGTCATGGAGACGCCATCCCAGCGTCTCCATGACCCAGCGGTTCAGGCTCCCGAACCACGACAGCTTCTTTCTCTTGGCACCCAACGTCCCAGCTGCATTGTACACCACATCGAGCGATTCCGGACCCTCTTGCGGCACGGGAGGGGAGGGAGCATGGTAGACGTCCTGATGGCGACGCACTCGCACTCCAGCCTCGAGCGGTTCGAGAAGTGCCCCCTGGCCTACCGCATGAGGTACATCGACCGGATCAGGGACCGCCTCGGCGAGTCGCTCGAGCAGCACCTGGGAAAGTGCGTCCACTCCACGCTCGAGTGGATCCACCTGCGCGTGCACGACGGCATCCTGCCGCTCTGGGCCGAGATCCTCGACGATTTCTTGAAGCGCTACGACGGCGGATGGACCGACTCCATCCGCCTCGTGCACACCGACAGGACGCGCGAGAGCTACAGGCTCGTGGGTGAGAGATGCCTGCGCAACTACTTCGAGGCCAACACGCCGTTCGACGAGGGCTCCCTCGTGGGGGCGGAGTGGGACTTCAGGTTTCCCATCTCCCGTGCCGACGGCTCCCCGCTCGTCACGGGCAAGGTGGACCGGATCACGCGCCTCGCGCCGGGCCGCCTGCAGGTGCACGACTACAAGACCTCGAGCTTCGTGCCGGCGAGGCACGAGCTGGAGCGCTCGAGGCAGCCGGCGCTCTACGTCATGGCCATCAGGCGCGCCTACCCGGATGCGGCGTCGGGCCGCGTGGAGCTGGTGTGGCACTACCTGAACTCGGGGATCATGATCCGCTTCGACATGACCACGGGCGGGCTCGAGAGGATCCGCAGACAGACCGAGGAGCTCATCGAGACGGTGCAGGCGTGCACCGATTTTCCAGCGCGGCCCACGAGGCTGTGCGCATGGTGCGAGTATGGCCACCTCTGCCCGGAGAACGAGTACCGGGAGAAGGTGCGCGCCTCCCTGGACGGGGAGCGGGAACCCGAGCCGGGGATCGACCTCGTGGACAGGCTGGAGAGGCTCACATCGCTCCGGCGCGAGTTCGAGAAGTCCTTCCGCGAGGAGAAGGCCCGGATCGAGAGGACCATCGCCTCGCACGCCTCCGAGCAGGGCGTGAACTCGGTGCTCGGCACGCGCATGGAGGCGGTGGTCACGGACGGAGCGAAGGTCCGCCTGCGCAGGAAGCGTTGAAGTGATCTGCTTGCCCGTCAACGGCACGGGTGCTACATTTCATACATGAATCTCCCCAGATTGGTCCTGTTTCTCCTGATCTTCTCCATCCAGTCGTGCTCCAAAGATGATGGCGGCCCCAAGGCCTGCGGCGACGTCAAGACGGCCGCAGAGCCGATCATCAACGGCACGTCCGTCTGGGACCCGTCGGTGATCACGCTCACGAACGCGCAGGCGCTGTCGATCGGCTTCCTCGAGCTCGGAGGCCGCGGCGGCTGCTCCGGCACGCTCATCGCCCCGCGCGTGGTGCTCACTGCCGCGCACTGCGTCTACTCCCGGCCCAGCTACATCCGCTTCTACACGGGCAACAACTACTACACGCCCGAGAACGTCTACACCGCGGCGTCGTACGAGGCCCACCCCTACTACGGCGGCCGGTACGTAGACTACGACGTCGGCATCATCATCCTGAACGAGGACCCCACGCTCGACGGCGTGGAGCCCATCCCCGTCCACCTCGAGCCTCCGAAGAGCCTGGCCGGAGAGATGGTGGCGGCCGTGGGCTTCGGCATCACGACGCCCCATACGGGAGGCAACTCCCGCAAGTGGTGGACCGTGCTGCAGGTCGTGATGGAGTCGCCCGCGATCTACACGACGAGCGGCGGAGGCGTGACCAGCCCGTGCGAGGGCGACTCGGGCGGACCCATCCTCTGGCAGGATCCCGTGCTCGGCGCACGGGTCTACGGGCCCATCTCCTCCGTCGACTCCTACGACTGCAACAATCTTTCCTACTACGTCCGGTCCAGCTACCCCGACAACGCGGCGTTCATCCGCACCTACCTGCCCGAGGATCCGTGCGACGGCGAGACGTTCGAGGGACACTGCGACGGCGGCATGGCCGTCTGGTGCGAGAGCGGCGTGGTCGTGACGGACATGTGCGAGACCTGGGAGACGTGCCAGGACAACGGCGAGGGCCTGCTGCGCTGCGTGGTCACCGACGAGTGCCGCGGCGAGAACTTGGAGGGGCGCTGCCTCGACGACGGCGGCGCGCTCTGGTGCGAGGACGGCAACGTGATGGGCCACGACTGCCCCTCGTTCGGCTACACCTGCCGGATGAACGACGCGGGGCTCCACCGATGCATGCCTCCCGGACCCTGCGACGCGGAGAGCCTGGACTGGCTCGGCATCTGCACGACCGACGGCCACGCGCGCTGGTGCCAGGACGGCGTCGTCATGGACCGCGACTGCTGGCTGTGCGACCAGGACTGCGGCTGGGCGGGCGACTACCTGGGCAACTACTGCCTCGACCGCGTCTGACCCGCCAAGCTCCCCGACATTGCAGACGTCTCGCTTGTCCACCAGGGATCCGGGTGTTACATTCCTCCTGTAACCGAAAGGACCGGCATGCCCCACCCCCGAGCGCTCCATCTCGTCGTCCTCGCGGTCTGCCTGCAGGCCTGCGGCTCGAACAGCTCCACGACGAGCACCTTCTGCGGGGACGAGAAGACGGCGCGCTCGCCGATCATCAACGGCGATCCGATCTGGGACCCCTCCGTGGTGCCCCTGACCGAGGCGCAGGCGAACGCGGTGGGCTTCCTCAACCTGGGAGGCCGAGCCGCCTGCACCGGAACGCTCATCGCGCCGGGCATCGTGCTCACGGCCGCGCACTGCGTCTTCTCGCGGCCCTCCTACATCCAGTTCTACACGGGCGACGACTACAGGTTTCCCACGAACGTCTACGACGCCTCCTCCTGGCAGGCCCACCCCTACTACGGCGGCCGGTACGTGGACTACGACCTCGCCATCGTCGAGCTCGAAACCGATCCCACCATGCACGGCGTCCAGCCCATCCCGGCGCACCTCGAGCCTCCCACCAGCCTCGCGGGCCAGAACGTCCAGGCCGTGGGCTACGGCATGACCCGCGCGGGCACGAGCGGCAACACGCGCAAGTGGTGGACCGTGCTCCGGGTGACGCGCGAGTATCCGACGATCTTCCAGGTCACAGGCGAGTTCTCCAACGGCACCTGCCAGGGAGACTCGGGAGGCCCCCTGCTCTGGAACGACCCGACCCTCGGCGTCGAGGTCCACGGCGCCCTGTCGTCGGGCGACTCGGAGGACTGCCTGGGCAACTCGTTCTACCCGCGCACCGACCTGCCGGACAACGCCGCCTTCATCCGCACCTACATCCCCGATGACCCCTGCGACGGCGAGACCGTGGAGGGACGCTGCGATGGCAACACGGCCGTCTACTGCGACGGCGCCGCCATCGTGTTCGACGAGTGCGATCCCTGGGAGACCTGCCAGCTCGACGCCGACGACCACTACCGCTGCGTGGTCACCGACCCGTGCCGGGGTGAGACCTGGGAGGGGCGCTGCAACGACACGGGCGGGGCGGTCTGGTGCGAGGACGGCTCGATCATGGGCCACGACTGCCTCTCCTTCGACTACACGTGCCGGATGAACGACGACGGCCTCTACCGCTGCATGCCGCCCGGCCCCTGCGACGCGGAGGGCCTCGACTGGAACGGCACCTGCACCGAGGACGGCCACGTGCGCTGGTGCGAGGACGGCGAGGTCAGGGACCGCGACTGCTGGAAGTGCGACCAGGACTGCGGCTGGGCCGGCGACTATCTGGGCAACTACTGCCTCGACAGGTAACCTCCCCCTCATGGACGAGATGCTCCTGACCGCGGCGGAGGCGGCCCGCAGCGCCGGCGACGTGATCATCAAGGCGGCCCGCCGCCTGTCAGACGTGAGCTACGCGTCCAAGGGCCGCAACGACTTCGTCTCCGAGACGGACACGCAGGCGGAGCAGGAGATCATCCGCATCCTGCGCTCCACCTACCCCTCGCACTCCATCCTGGCCGAGGAGAGCGGCGCCCTGTCGGGCGACGGGTACGAGTGGATCATCGATCCCCTGGACGGCACCACGAACTTCCTCCATTCGTACCCCTGCTACGGCGTGTCCATCGCGCTGACCAGGGACGGCGCGCTCGAGAAGGCGGTGGTCTACGACCCCACGCGGCCCGAGCTGTTCACGGCCGCACGCGACCACGGCTCCAGCCTCTACGGCATGAAGCTCCAGGTGAGCGGCCGCACGAGGCTCGAGGACTCGCTCCTGGGCACGGGCTTCCCCTTCAAGTGCCAGGAGCACCTCCCACCCTACATGAAGACCTTCGAGGCCCTGCTGACCCGCTCCCGGGGAGTGAGGCGCGCGGGCGCCGCCAGCCTGGACCTCGCCTCCGTCGCCGCCGGACGCCTCGACGGGTTCTGGGAGATCGGCCTCGAGCCCTGGGACATGGCCGCCGGCGCGCTCCTCGTCCGGGAGGCCGGGGGATTCGTGAGCGACTTCGCGGGAGGCGAGGACTTCCTCTCCGAGGACTTCCTCTCCACCGGCAACATCGTGGCCGGCACGCCCGCCGTGTGGGAGCAGATCCTGGAGACCATCAAGCCCCTCCTGCCCGGGACCCTCGCCCGATAGCTGGAACACCCACCGGTTCTGCACTAACCTGTACACACCCAAAGGAGCTCGTCATGGAATCCAGGCTCATCGCGGCGCTCGCCGCCTGCACGCTCATCGCCTGTGGAGGAAACGGCACCCCTTCGGGAGACGCATCCACCGAGGCGGACATGGACGCCTCCGCGGAGACCACCTCCGACACGCCGGTCGAGACCACGCCGGACGCGCCCCCGCCGGACGGCGAGACCGAGCCCGTCGAGGACGCACCCGTCGACTCCCCCGAGGACGTGCCGGTGGACGAGGGACCGGACGCCGTCATGGGCACGTGCACGGGCTGGCCCTCCACCTCATCAGCTTACACGTTCGACATCGCGGCCGTCGTGGACTCCATCAGCCTGCCCATGAGCTCGGGCGGCTTCCCGACCTGCTGCCGCGACTTCGGCACCATCTCCGCCGACTACATCGAGAGGGGCACGCACAACATCGACAACTCCCTGGCGGAGCTCCTCGCCGCCCTCGAGATGATGGGCGGCCCTGACTTCGAGGTCACCATGAATGCCGCCATCTCCTCGGGCGCGCTCAACATCCTGCTCGAGCACCGCGGCCTCGACGGCGAGACGGACGCCGACGGCTTCTGTCTCGTGCGGTTCAACGGCGCGCCCGCCGGATCTGCAGGCCATCTCGCGTACGACACCTTCTTCGTCACGGGCACGGGCACTCCCCTCGAGACCTTCCCGGCCTCCATGAGCTCGGGCGACATGCTGACCGCCCGCGGCTCGTTCGAGATGCTCATCCCCCTCGCCGTTCCCGTCACCGCCAAGTTCGAGGATGCCGAGCTGACCGGAACGGCCACCGTCTCCACCCCGGGCGTGACCTACAGCGCGGGCACGCTCTCGGGATACGTCACGCTCGACGAGTTCTTCAGCGCGCTCAACGACTACGTCCAGACCGACTGCGCCTGCCTCTCCGCTCCCGACCCCGTGTTCCGGCGCCTCTCCGACGGAACCGTGGAGGAGCACTGCACCGACCTGACGCCGTCCACCTGCGCCGCGGCCGGCAACGACACGTGCGCCGCGCTCGGCACCAACTGCTCGACGCTCGTTCCCCTGTTCGTGAGCGCGGCCGACCTGGAGCTGGAGTCGACACGCACCGGCTACGACGCCATCTCGTTCGGCATGGCGTGGACCGCCGTGCCGGCCACGATCTCGGGCGTCACCACCCCCTAGTCACAGCCCGGGCAGCCTCCCGGACAGACATCATCGTAGCACTCGGGCGGCCCCCATGGCCCCGGCCACTCCACGAAGCAACAGATCTGGTCCATCTCGCAGCACGACTCGCCGCAGCAGTACTGGGTGCCGATGCACGTCACGCCGTCGCAGGGCGGAGCAGCGCACGAGCCCATGTCGCAGTACCTCCTGACGTTCGGACACACGTTCCCGCATCCGCCGCAGTGCGCCGGGTCGCGGTTGAGGTTCACGCACCTCTCGGCGCAGCAGCTCAGGCCCCAGTCGCAGTCATCATCGCTCATGCACGGTCCCGGCCCGTCCGGCATCACGTCATCGACGGGATCGTCGACCACCTCCACGGGCAGGTCGGGCGGCGCCACGTCCTCCCGGCGCCACGTCCTCCCCGGGCTCGATCCCCGGATCCGCCACCGTATCGTCCACGGTTTCCGCCCCGGGATCCCCGCCGGCATCCGCATCGCCAGTCGGCGTGAACGTCGACGAGCCGCAGCCGAGAATCAGGAACACGATTGATACGAGTGTCAATGACTTCATGATCCTACTATGATCCAGCCTTCCCGCCCGATCAACCCTTGGCTTGAATCCCCGCACGCGCTCCGGTACTGTCCGGCCCCGTGAAGCAGAAGACCGAAGAGCTCACCGTGAACGCCCGCGGACAGGGGCTGACCGAGTTCACGCACGAGGTGAACGACGTGGTCTCCTCCTCGGGCATCTCGAGCGTGCTGTGCACCGTGTTCATCTCGCACACCTCCGCGAGCCTCGTCCTGCAGGAGAACGCGGACCCCTCGGCCCGCCGCGACCTCGAGGACTTCCTCGTCAGGCTCGTGCCCGAGAACGACCCCCACTACACGCACACGCTCGAGGGCGCGGACGACATGCCCGCCCACATCAAGGCGGCGCTCACCTCCACCTCGATCTCCATCCCCGTCACGAACGGAAGGCTGGCGCTCGGCACCTGGCAGGGCATCTACCTGTGGGAGCACCGCGAGGCCCGCTCCCGCCGGCGCATCGTGGTCCACGTCCTGGGGGAATGAGCTAGGGGATGCAGGTGGTTGCGCCGCCGGTGTCGTCGCACCAGCCCAGGCCGTAGTCGGGGCAGTGCAGCCTCACGTCCGCTCCGGCCGTGATGTCGCAGAACAGGAGATCCTCGCAGTCGCACTCGCCTCCCTCGGTCACGGTGCAGGTCCAGCTCGAGATGTCCGGCACGCACTCGTTCGAGGAGGAGTTGCACGTCCAGCCGCTGGCGACGTCCGTGCAGTCGGTCGCGTACTCGTGCCCCAGCTCGCAACGCATGATGTCGTCCCCGGAGCACGAGTCCGTGTACGAGCTCGAATCGCAGGCGCTTCCCGTGGGCACGCAGGAGGCGACCGTGGTGCCGGTGCCCGTCCCGTCGTCCACCATCTCGCACACGCCGCCCGCCCCCATGGCCAGCGCGTCGCAGTCGATCGTCAGGTGCGTGCCCGATGCGATGCACTGGTCGATGTTGCCGCTCCGGCACAGGGGGTCGGAGTCGGCCGTGGTGCAGTCCGAGGTGAAGCAGCCCGCGAAGGCCGTGCCCAGCGAGGCGCAGGACGTGGTCCCCGGGCAGGGCACGATGATCTCGCGGCCACCCGTGGTCGTGGGATCGACGTTCACGCACACCGTCAGGTCCCCGCTCGAGCACCCGATGGGCCACGCGGACAGGTCCGCGCTCGTGAGCGTGCACGTCGGCGAGGTCGTGCCTCCGTGCAGGCACGCGAACGCCCCGTCGCAGTCCGAGGCCGCCGCGATGCACGACGCGTTGGCGATCACCTCGGCCCACATCATGTTCGCGCCATCGGCGACGAGGATCTCCCTCCAGTCGCCGTAAAGAGGCTGCCAGTCGCCCAGCAATGAGATGAGCAGGCACCCGCCGGCGTTGTCCCTCGGGTTTCTCGGATCCACGCACGCGGCCATCCTGACGCACGCGTCGGTCAGGTCGCTCGGCGCGGCGCCCACGTCGCCGGTCACGCAGTCGTCCGGGTGATCCGGGGGCGCGTCGACCGCGTCCTCGACCGCGTCCTCGACCGGATCCTCGTCCCCGTCCGGCTCCACGGTCCCGTCCTCGACCGGGTCGACAACCGGCTCGTCAACGCCCTCCGTCATGTCCGCGGCATCCACGCCATCCGGTGCCGCATCCGCGTCCCCCTCGTTCTTGTTCTTGCTCCCGCAGCCCGCGATCAGCGCGCACGCCGCCACCATGACGATCAGCTTCCTGGCCATGACAGTCCCTCCTCGCATTTCCCAGACACTACACCATAAAAATGGAACCTCAACCCTCGAGGCCCACGCTCGCCACCTCCTCGACGAACTCCTCCTGCTCGGGCATCTCCACGGCCCCCTCGCCCCTCGCCCTCCTGACGCACCGGATCGCCTCCTCGGGCTTGATCCCTTTCAGGGCCAGCAGGCACGCGGCCACCATCCCGGCGCGCCCCAGGCCGCCCCTGCAGTGCACCGCAGCCGCCCTGCCCTGTTCCAGCCTCTCGATCACGCCCCCTGCAAGCTCGAGGAACTCCACGAACCGCTCGCCCGGAGGCACGCCCAGGTCCTCGATCGGGAACCACAGCCACTCCATGCCCCTCCTCTTCACCTCGTCTCCCAGCTCCTCGATCCCCATCCACTCCATCTCGTCCTCCTCCACCAGCGTCACCACCACCTCGATCCCGTACTCCGCCCTCATCCTGTCCAGATCCAGATCGAGGTCCCTCTCCCACCTGAACCAGCTGTAGCTCTCGTTCTTCTTGCCCGGAGCGAACGTGATCCCCAGCCTGCCCGCCCACGGCTGCATGTCCGTAAAATCCACCCGGATAGGGTGCGACTCGCTCGTCCTCACGTCGAGCCCCTTGAGGAACCGCGTCATCGATCCCACCCTCTCCAGCACCCTCGCCCTTGTCAACCCGCTCGAACTCCCGCTATCCTCTCCCCACCAGATGGTGGAGTGACATGATCCGAAGAATCCGCATCTCACGCTTCAAGTCGTTCGAGGAGGCCGAGGTCACGCTGTCGCCCTTCACCTGCATCTTCGGACCGAATGCCGCAGGCAAGAGCAACCTCGTCGAGCTCCTGGGCTTCCTCTCCCGCGCCTCAACAGCCCACTCCATCCGGGACGCCTTCAGCGGCAACGCCCTCGAGTGCTTCCACTGGCCCAAGGGATTCTCCGACGCCGGCATCCGCTCCCTGCTCAAGCAGGAAAATCTCTCGTTCGAGGTCGAGGTCGATCTCGAGCTCTCGAACGACCTCGTCACCCGCGCCAACGAGGAGCTCAAGGAGCGTGAGGCGCTTGAGGAGAAGAAGGGGTCCTACACGCGCGTCTCCGAGCGCTGGCTTCGATACAGGCTGTCCATCGGTCTGACCGCCGGCGAGCCGCAGATCCTCGACGAGTCGCTCATCGCCATCAAGAAGTCGGGCGATCCCAGACCGAACCGCCCCCCGTTCATCGTCCGCAAGCCGAAGCGCTACGTCGTCCACCTCGAGAAGCAGAGGCACCCCCGCTACTTCCCCATCAACCGTACCTCGACCCTCCTCTCGGAGATCTCCGACATCGTCAACCACCCCCACCTCGTCGCCGCGAAGCGGGAGATCTCCTCCTGGCGCACCTACCAGGTGGACCCCGGCCGCATCCGCCGCGAGACCGGCCTCCTCGGCGCCGCCGACCCCGGACACCACGGCGAGGACATCGTCCCGTTCTACTACCAGCTCAAGAACCAGAACCCGGACCTCTTCTCCGAGGTCGTCCAGACCCTCAGGGACATCGTCCCGACCCTCAAGGACATCGACGTGCGCGAGATCCGGCCCGGCGTCCTCGACCTCTACGTCCAGGAGCCCACCGGCTCCTTCCCCCTGCGCCTCGTCTCCGAGGGCACCCTGCGCCTCATGGCCATCCTCGCGGCCTCGGCCTCCCTCAACAAGCCCTCCCTCGTCATCTACGAGGACCCCGAGGCGAACGTCCACCCCCACCGCCTGCGCCAGGTCGTGGATCTCCTCCGCCGCCTCTCGAAGCAAGACACCCAGGTGCTCATCACCACCCATTCGCCTCCCCTCCTCGACCTCATCTCGGCC
>JAFDER010000163.1 GCA_019310245.1 Deltaproteobacteria bacterium | reverse complement strand
GACACCGCGCTGATCCGCCTCGCCTCGGTGATGGGAAAGATCGCCGGCAAGACGCCTCCCGGCGCGCTCGTGGACCTCGCCACGGGCAAGCACACGGAACACATGACCGCCTCGGCCATCAGGGCCCTCGGCTCGTTCGATTCGGAGGAGTGCGTCGACGTGCTCCAGGAGCTCCTCTCGACGAAGCCCTGGAGCCTGCGCGTGGAGATCGTCAAGGCCCTGGCCTCCATGCAATCGTCCGGTGCCCACGGCCTGCTGTCCATCGTCGCGGACAAGGACAAGTCCGACGCCGTGCGCGAGGCCGCCGCGGCCTCTCTCGATCCCGGTCACGCCGGCACATCATGACTGCTTGACGCCGTCCGCGGGCTGGGACAGACTCTCCGACGAGATCGACTCGGTCGTGACTCCACGATATGGCGAAGGAACACCTCACCGAGGCCCGCAAGCAGCAGCTCGAGGAGCTGTGCAACAACCTCCACCGGCACAACTTCTACACGATTCTCGTCGTGGAGGCTGACGCGGACCGGCCCACCATCCGAAAGGCCTATTTCGCGCTCTCCAAGCTCTGCCATCCCGACAACTACGTGGACAAGGACATGGGCCGCTACCTGTCCTACATGGAGAAGATCTTCCAGGCCTGTTCCAAGGCCTATGACGTCCTCGGAAACGCCAACAAGAGGCAGCGCTACGACGCCTACCTCGAGAAGAAGAAGGACACGGCCAACTACGCCACGAACGTCCTTCAGCAGGAGGCTGATCTCAGCAAGGCCCTCGAGGCTGCCGCCAAGAAGCGCGCCGAGGCGAGCCAGGTGCAGGATCCCCAGGGTCCCCCGCCGGTGCAGGTCCCGGAGCAGCCCCCCGGGCCGACCTCGCCGTCGCCTCCACCTGCAGATTCGAAGCCCGTGTCATCAGCGCCTCCGGCAGCCTCCCCGAGGGCCCGCACCCACCAGGATGCCGAGACGCGAAAGCGGCACGACAGCAGGCGCCGGTCCTGGACGCGGGACTCGGCGAAGAGGCGCCTGCTGGGGACCGTCGGGACCGCCCCGGCGCGGATGAACGAGCAGAAGGGCCGTTCCTGGGTGACCGAGGCGAGGAAGGCGCAGGAAGAGGGGGAGACCCTGTCGGCCATCAACGCCCTGAGGATGGCCATCGACGTCGATCCCGGGAACGAGGAGGCCAAGAAGCTGCTGGAAGAGGTGATGAGCACGGCCTCCGGAGAGCTCGGCCAGCGGTACTACGAGATGGCGCGCAGCGAGCTGGAGTTCGGCGAGATGAACCCCGCCATCGTGAGCATCGAGAAGGCCGTCAATCTCTGCCCCGAGACGCCCGCATACCTCGCCCTCGCGGCAAATGTGCTCCTGAAGTCCGACGGCGATCTGCACAAGGCGTACGACTATGCCCAGCGTGCCGCCGTGAAGGAGACACGGTCCGCGTCACACCAGCTCCTTCTCGGCAAGATCCTGATGAAGGCGGGCCTCCAGGCCCGGGCTCGCGGCGCCCTGGGCAAGGCGGTCGAGCTCGACCCGAAGCTCAAGGAGGCCAGGAGCCTCCTCTCCAGCCTCTAGGTCCCTGCTAGTGAGGTGTATCGTGACCTGCAAACCGCTTTCCACGTTTGTCCCCGTGGTCCTGACAGCGCTCCTCGCCTCCTGTTCGGCGGCGCACACGGGCAGAACCATCGACTACCCGTTCGCCCGCAAGGGCGACGTGGTGGACGTCTACCACGGGATCGAGATCGCCGATCCTTACCGCTGGCTGGAGGATGCAGGGAGCGACGAGACCCTGGCCTGGGTCCAGGCCCAGAACGAGCTGACGCTTGGTTTCATCGACGGCCCGCAGTGGCATTCCATCAATGAGAGGCTGACCGAGCTGTGGAACTTTCCCAAGTACTCTCTTCCGGAGAAGGAGGGGGGGCGGTACTTCTTCAGCAGGAACGACGGACTCCAGGACCAGCCGGTCTACTACGTCCAGGACTCGCTCGACGGCGAGCCCAGGGTCGTCATCGATCCGAACGCGCTCAGCACGGACGGAACCACGGCACTGACCGGAACCACCGTGAGCCGGGACGGCAAGCTGGTCGCGTATCTCGTCTCCCGGAGCGGAAGCGACTGGCAAGAGCTCAGGGTACGCGACGTGGATTCCGGAGAGGACTACGAGGAGATCCTCGAGTGGTGCAAGTTCACCGACATCGCCTGGAAGGTGGACGGCTCGGGATTCTACTACAATCGGTTCCCCGATCCCGGGTCCGTTCCCGAGGAGGACCGCAACAACTACAACAGGGTGTACTGGCACGGCCTCGGGACGCCCCAGAGCAGCGACGTGCTGGTCTACGAGAGGCCGGACGACAAGGAGCTCGGGTTCTCGCCCTGGATCACCGAGGACGGGAAGTACGTCGTCCTGTGGGTCTACCGCGGAACGGATCCAAAGAACCGCATCTATCTCAAGGAGGTGGAGAGCGAGGGTCCCTTCAACCTCCTCCTGGACGAGGCGGACGCCATGTACGCCCCGATAGGGAACGTCGGGACCACGTTCTACTTCCACACCGACCTCGATGCCCCGCACGGCCGGATCGTCTCGATGGACGTGGCATCGCCCGAGCTGGGCGGGTGGAAGGAGATCGTCCCCGAGGCTGAGGACGTGATCGATTTCGTGGCCATCGTCGACGGTCAGTTCGTCGTGGCCTACATGCGCGATGCCTGGAACCGTCTCGTGATCCACGATCTCTCGGGTGCGTTCGTCAAGGAGATCGACCTCCCCGGAATCGGGTCGGTGGCCGGCCTCTCGGGGAAGCAGGAACATCAGGAGATGTTCTTCAGCTACATGTCCTTCCTCCAGCCGCTGAGCACCTTCCGGTACGATTTCGCGACCGGCGAGACCGAGGCCTTCCATGCTCCCGAGATCGACTTCGACGCGGAGGCATACGAGACCAGGCAGGTCTTCGTCACGTCGAAGGACGGTACGAAGGTGCCGATGTTCATCACCCACCGCAAGGGGCTCGTCCTCGACGGGAACGCCCCGACGCTCCTCTACGGGTACGGGGGGTTCAACATCGGCCTCACGCCGCGCTTCTCCATCTCCCGGCTCATCTGGCTCGAGGCCGGGGGAGTCTACGCCGTGGCCAACCTGCGCGGCGGCAGCGAGTACGGGGAGGAGTGGCACCAGGCGGGCATCCTGGGAAACAAGCAGAACGTGTTCGACGATTTCATCGCGGCCGGTGAGTGGCTGGTCGAGAACGGGTACACGAATCCTTCCAGGCTCGCATCCATCGGAGGAAGCAACGGCGGGCTTCTCACCGCCGTCTGCATGGTGCAGAGGCCGGATCTGTGGGGTGCGGTCATCTCCGCCGTTCCCGTCATCGACATGCTGAGGTACCACATGTTCTCGGTGGGCAGGTACTGGGTCTCGGACTACGGCAACGCGGAGCAGAGCAAGGAGCACTTCGAGTTCCTCCATGACTACTCGCCGCTGCACAACATCGAGGAGGGCGTGGCGTACCCGGCGACGTTCGTGACGACGGCCGACACGGACGATCGCGTGGTGCCCCTCCATGGAAAGAAGTTCGTCGCCGCCATGCAGGCGGCGGACGCGGGCGAGAATCCCATTCTCCTGCGCGTCGAGACCAAGGCGGGTCACGGCAAGGGCAAGCCCACCTCGAAACGCATCGAGGAGGCCGCGGACATCTACGCCTTCCTGTTCAAGATCCTCGGCATTTCCGGAGAATGAAGACGATCGGCGAGAAGCGGGTGGTCTAGAACTCCAGACGCCAGGACAGGTCGATTCCGATGTTCCCCACGTTGGAGCCCTCGCCTGCATGCTTCGTGTCGTACGAGCCCTCGATGGAGAGGTTCTCGTTGACCTTGTAGGCGATGGTCGCCTTCAGGTAGGCGGACTGGCCGGATTCGGGATTCACGCCCAGAGAGGACAGGGCCGAGATGGAGAACTTGTCCGTGAGCTTCTGCTTCAGCATGACCATCGGCTCGGCCTTGCCCGTGTCGGGATCGTAGACCGGCACGACGCTGAACTGATCGATGGAGGCGAACTGTCCGAGGAGCTCGTTCAGGCCGTAGGCCTGAACGAAGCCCAGGCCTTCCTGTGCCTCCTCGCAGGTCATGTCCGTGGCGAGGAGGCACACGATGTCCTCGTCGGAGAGGGCTGGCTCGGAGTTGACGATCACCTTGAAGTCCTCGGGAGTCCCCACGGCCTGAAGCGTGAGCCTCCAGTCGCGCACGTCTCCCTGGGCGATGATGTCGAACTGGGGCTCGGTCTTCGACACGGAGGTGAAGTCGATCATGCCCCGGGTGATCTCGAACGTCTTCTTCTGCCAGACCACGGTTCCGCGGGTCACCATGACGGAACCCACGAGCACGGGGCGGGCGTCCGTGCCGACGAGACGGAACGCCTGCTGTGTCTCGTCGATGCGGAACCTGGCATCGATGAGGTTGTTCGCCACGCGCAGGTTCTCGTAGCCGTGGAGCTTGATATCGAGGCGGACGTTCTCCTTCTTGGCATCGTACGTCTTGACGGCCTTCGTCGGCTTGACGACCGCGATGTCCTCCATGGACGCGAGCTTGAACTCCTCCTTGTACCTGAACCGGGTCAGCCACACGTCGCCCGTGAGCAGGGGCTTGTCGCCCTTCTCGACGTTGCCCTGGAGGGCGAGTCGCCCCTCGATGCCGACGGGGACGTCGTCGAGGATGCGGAAGGCCACGTCGTTGAAGTCCGCGTACACGTCGTATCCGATGGGCTTGAAGCCGTTCGTCCTGATGCCGCCGGAGACCTGGAACGTGCCCGTGGCGGCGCTTCCATCGATGTCGATTACCATCGCTCCCTGGTTGAAGGAGGCCGTCCCGCGGACGTCGCTGAACTTCACCGGGAAGCCCTTGATGTGGAGCTTGTCGCAGTCGATGTTCACCTCTCCCGTGACGTCCATGCGCTTCCACGTCCCCTTGATGGACACCTTTGGCTTGATCGAACCCTCAGCGCGCTTGATCTTGGGGATGAACCGCGTCAGGAGCCCGAGGTCTGCCAGCCCCTCGATCTTGAGCCTCGGTCCCGCGCGCGCCAGCTTTCCGGTGAGGTTGATGCGGGTCCCCTCGCCGGTGAACTTCGCCTCGTCCACCGTGAGAGCCTTCTCGGTGAAGTGAATCTTGATCGTCCCGTCGTTCTCGACGGAGTAGTCGGGAAAGCGGAGGGAGGCATCCTGCAGCCGCACCTTCCCCGAGGCCGTGAAGCCTCCCCGGAGCCGTAGCGAGGCCTCGATCTTGCCGCTGATCGAGGCCTCCGCCTCCTTGACGCCATCGAGCCTGAGCGGTCCCCTCTCGAGGACCAGGTCGTCGATCCCGATGGCCACGGCCGTCGGCCAGCGGCCCGCCGTGTCCGTCGTCGACGTGAGGGTGATCGTCCCGCCGGCGATCCGTCCCTCCAGCGACAGCGTGCGGTCGCCCAGGTTGATGTCGATGGTGGAATCCTCGATGACCTGATCCCTGTAGGACGTTTCGCGGAAGGTGAGGCTCCCCCCATGGATGACGGGGAGCTCCGTCGTGCCGCCGACGTGCACGTCGAGATCGGCCAGGAAGCTCAGACCGGCTTTCTCGAGATCGATGACGCTGATCCTCTTCGAGTTCACGTTGGTCAGGCGGATGTCGAAGTCCATATCCTCGCCCGGGACCCTCGTGCCCCTGACGCTGATCTGGCCGGCGTCGGACGTGAGCTCGAGCGTCTGGATCTCGAGCCGTCCGTTGTCCCAGACCCCCTTGTACATGCCCGAGCCGAGAGGCTGGCCGACGAGCGAGAGGCCCGTGACGATCGTCTCCGCGCGCAGGAAGAGTCGCCCCTTGCCCTTCTTGCGCCCCGGAGAGAACGTGAACGACGCCGTGCCGTTGAACACGCCTTCCGCGTCGCGGGTGAACGTGTCCGTGAGTCCCAGCATCGCGCGGGCGTCGGGCAGGTGGACCTCCTCCCCGATGATGTTGCCCTCGATGAGGAGGCCTCCCTTCCGGGGCAGACGGAACGTCACGCTGCACTTCGGGACCTGGTAGCGCGTCCTGTTCCGGACGCCCTTGATGTCCGAGAGCTCGATGACCTTCTTGCGGACGTCGGCGGCGAGCTTCCCCTTGACGTTTCCGAAGTCGAGGCCGGCCATGGAGAGGCCCTTCATGTTGAGGCTGGCATTGACCTTCAGGCTCCGCATCGGGCCCTTGATCGTCGCATGGAACGTACCGTTGCCCTTGAGGTTGGTCCTCGCGAGGTTCGTGACGTCGCGCGCGTTGAACCTCTTCGCATCCACAGTGATGTTCAGGGTCTTGTCGAATCCGATGACGGCCGTCGCGCGCAGGAGACTCGAGCCCGAGGAGATGGATGCATTCTTGAACGTGAAGGCCTCCTCGGTCACGACGATGTCCGACCGGACGCGGCCCGAACCCGTGCGCATGATCTCCGCGCCCCCGGGCTCCCTGAAGTCCTTCATCCCGACGCGGAATCCCGTCAGGGACAGGTCCACGTCTCCCTTGATGGCGACGGGGCGGAGGGTGCCCGAGGCGTTGATCGGGCCCGTGACCGTGAACTGGGCGTTGCTCTTCTCGAGCCCCACGTTCGTTGCCAGCTCGGCGAACCGAAGGCCGTCGGCCTCTCCGCTGAACTCCACGTCGAGCGACTCGCTGTCGAGCGCGAGTCCGGCGCTGAACCGCAGCTCGCCTCCGGCCTGCCTGATCGAGGCGCTCTCGATCGTGATGCTGCCCTTCGAGCCGATGAGGTGGACGTCCACGTCGCCGAGCGTGGCCTTCCCCACGACGACCGACCTTCCCGAGCAGGTCGTGTCCACCTCGAACTTGCCGGGGGCGTAGGACGCCTCGCCGTCGCAGTCGAGGGTCCCCTCGAGGATCGGGGCGCGGTCGACGAGGGACGTGACGATCGAGAGCGGCGAGGCGAAGTCGTACTCGCCTCCCACGCTCAGCCACCCCTCCTCGTCGATGTCGACACGGCCGTTCTCGAGGGAGAGGATGACGTCCAGCATCTCGAGGTCGAGGAACTTGATCTTGGCCTGGAGTCCTCCGCGTCTGAGGTCGACGGTCGTGCGCATGTCGAGGCGGTCGAGCGACCGTGTCACGTCGCCCACGTTCACCTCGCCGCTCCCTGCCAGCGTCCTGAGCTCGAAGAGCTTGTTCTCGTCTCCCGTGACGTCGATGTTGATGTTGCCGATGGCCACGTCGATGGGCCAGGGCGCCGTTCGCCGGATGGTGGTGTTCACCAGGCCGTTGGAGACGTTGAGCGACTCCAGGATGACGGTCGGCCCCTCCTTCTGCCTGTGGAGCATGGGCAAGTTCACGACCCGGCCCTCGTCCACG
>JAFDER010000621.1 GCA_019310245.1 Deltaproteobacteria bacterium | reverse complement strand
CACGTCGTGGAACAGGCAGACCACGGCCCCCGGGGCGAAGCGCAGGTCGAAGCGGAAGGCCACGTAGATCAGGATGAGCCCCAGGGCGTAGAGGATGGACTTGATGCCCGCGTCACGGAGCTGGCGGCCCACGGCGGGTCCCACCCACTCGATCGACTCGACCTGGAGCGTGACGTCGCCCAGCACTCCGGCCAGCGTGGAGATGAACGAGTCGGCCACGCCCTGGAGGAAGATCTCGTACGTGTTGTCCTCGGCCCTGCCGAACCGGCACACCGGCTCGAGGCAGCGCTCCTTCTCCTCGACGCTGAACTTCTCCTCGTCCTCGCTTTTCTCGCTGCCCGCAACCTCGAAGAGCACGTGATCGTGGTCCAGCTCGCGGAGCTTGAGGCCGGCCTTCACGGCGATCTTCTCGATCTGCGCGGGATCGACCTCCTTCTCGAAGGTGATGCTGATCTTGTCGCCGCCTGGGCTGAGCTTGAAATCCTCGAGGACCTGCTTCTCGAACGCCTTCTCGAACGTGGCGCGGACCTTCTCGCTCTGCTCCCCGGAGAGCGTGGTCACGGCCTCGAGCTGGACGCGGTAGCGGTCGCCCGCCGTCCCGAGCCTCACGAGGTCGGACTTCTTGAAGCCGGCCTTTCCGATGGAGGCGCGCATCTTGGCGATGTCCACGGGCTCTGAGAGGCGGAACTGGATCTCGGTCCCCCCCTTGAAGTCGATGCCGTAGTTGGGGCCGGGCCAGATCGAGAGCACCAGGCACGCGATCACGGTTCCCACCGACACCAGGCCCGCGATGCGCGTGTAGCGCATGAAGGGGATGTTGATGTCCGGCCTGATGAACTGCATCGAAAGTCTCTCGCTCTCCTAGATGCTCAGCACCTTCACCGCCTGCTTTCGCTCGACGATGAGGTCGAAGAAGATCCGGCTGACGAAGATGCCCGTGAACATGCTCGTGATGATCCCGATGAGCAGGGTCACGGCGAAGCCCTTGATGGGCCCCGTGCCGTACTGCAAGAGGACCACGCCGGCGATGAACGTGGTGATCTGTGCATCGAAGATGGTCCAGAAGGCCCTGGCGTAGCCCGTCTCCACCGCCGAGCGCGGGCTCTTTCCGGCCCGGAGCTCCTCTCGTATGCGCTCGTAGATGATCACGTTCGCATCGACGGCCATGCCCACGGTCAGGATGATGCCCGCGATGCCCGGCAGGGTGAGGGTCGCCTCGAACACCGACATGATCGCCATGATGAGCAGGAGGTTGATGATGAGCGCCGCGTTGGCGATCCCGCCGGCCACCTTGTAGTAGATGGGCATGAGCAGGAGGATCAGCAGCCCTCCGAGGAGGACGGACAGCTCCCCGAGCTTGATGGCGTCCTTGCCCAGCGCGGGGCCGATGATGGTCTCGTGGGCCATGTTGAGCGGGGCGGGCAGGGAGCCGGCCTTGAGGACCACCACCAGGTCGCCGGCCTCCTTGAGGAGCGTGTTGTAGTCCCTGTAGCCACCCAGGTTGATCTGCGCGCTCCCGCCCCCGATCCTCTCGCGGATCTGCGGGGAGGAGTCCACCTGGTCGTCGAGGACGATCGCCATGCGCCGCTTCACGTTGTTCTTCGTGACCTCGTCGAAGAGGCGCGCGCCCCTCTGGTTGAACGTGAGCGAGACGTACGGGTTGCTCGTGTCGGGGTCAACGGCCACGCGGGCATCGTCGATGTACTCGCCCGTGACCTTGGACTCGCGCGCGATGTACCACGTCCTCCAGATCTTCACCTTGGTGGGGTTGTCCTCCTCGTCCAGTTCCGGCCGGGAGCCGTAGCTCACGACGCGGTTCTCGGGCAGCTCGAGCGTGCTGACGAACTCGCGCAGCATCGTCCTGCCGCTCTTCTCCTTGGTGGACGGGGCCTCCAGGTAGTACGAGGTGACCTCTCCGTGCGGGGAGCCCACCCTCTCCTTCATGAGCTTGATCGAGCCGTCGGCCGGCAGCTTGGAGGCGTTGTCGACGAAGAACTTGGCCTCGTCGTCCACGATCTTGAACTCCAGCCGCGCCGTCTGGCTGATGATCCTCTTGATCCTGTCGCGCTGCTGCTCCTCCTGGCCCGGGATCTCGATCGAGATGTCGGCGCCCCGCTGGGCCACCGTCGTCTCGCGCAGGCCGAGGTTGTCGATCCGGTTGCCGATCGTCTTGATCGCCTGCTCGTAGGTGCTCTTCTCGGTGTGCTTGATCTCGTCGT
>JAFDER010000620.1 GCA_019310245.1 Deltaproteobacteria bacterium | reverse complement strand
CCTGGCCTGCCGCAGCTACTGCGTGCAGAACGACGAGAACCTCGACAATCTCTACGAGGCCTGGAAGCTGACGGACAAGGGCAAGAGCTCCCCCTGGTCGGACAAGGACAAGGCCCTCGACAAGGACGGCGTCCTGAGCGACTACACCAACAACTGCCAGGGCGACTGCCTGGGAGACATCCTGCGCGGCAAGGCCACGGCCAACACCACCTGCCAGTGATTTTTTCGGGGGGGAGAGCTAGTCCATGACGATGGCGGTGTAGACGAGGTCGTGCACGCCGCCGACCTTGATGTCGAGGTCGTGGAACTCGGCGAGCTGGGTGAGCTGGCGCTTGCAGTTCGCGCAGGGGGCGGCCACGAACTTGGCGCCCGTCTCGCGGATCTGCTCGACCTTCTTCGTGCCCGAGACCTTCATGCGGAAGTCGCGGATCGTGTCCATGGCCGAGAGCCCGCCTCCGCCGCCACAGCACCAGTTGTCGGCCCCTGACGGGGTCATGTCCCTGAAGTCCTCGCACGAGGCCTTCAGGATCTCCCGCGGCTCCTCGACGATGTTGCAGGAGCGGCCGAAGTTGCACGGGTCGTGGTAGGTGATGGGCTCCTTGTTCTTCGACCTGTCGAGCTTGATGTCGCCCTTGCGGATGACGTCCGCCGTGAACTCCATCACGTTCGTGATGTCGAACGGGAGCTTGCCCCACCACTTGCCCTTCTCCATCATGAACTTGATGATCCGGTACGCGTGGCCGCACTCGCCGGGCAGGAGGTGCTTGATCTTGAGCCTCTCGGCCTCCTCCACGACGTTCTTGTTCTCCTCCTTCATCGCCGCGTCGTCGCCCGTGAACAGGCCGTAGTTCGCGCCGTCGAACATCCTGGAGCTCGTGGTCCAGCTGATGCCCAAGACGTGCATGATCTTGGCGACGCCCATCGTGGCCTCGGGATTGACCAGCACGTCGCCCGAGGGAGGCACGTAGAAGTAGTCGGCGCCCTCGACGTCGATCGGGATCTTCACGTCGACGCCGCACTGCTCCTTGATCTCCTCCTCGAGGAAGTTGATCGTGTCGATGAACCCCTCGGGCGTGCACCCGTCCGTGTTGCCGAGCCTCAGCGACACGTTCGTCACGTCGATGAGGCGCTGGGGCGTGAGGCCGAGCTTGTGGACGATCGCGCGGCCCTTGCGCGTGATCACCGAGTTGTCGATGCCGAACGGGCAGAACGTGGCGCACCTGCGGCAGCCGGTACACTCGTAGAAGCGGTCGGTCCACTCCTGGATCTCGCCTTCCTCGTACTCGTGGGCCCCGGCCAGTCCGCCGAGCAACTTCGCCACGGTGCTCGTCTGGCCCTTGTAGACCGCGCGGATGAGATCCGAGCGGTCGGCCGGATTCATGCGCTTGTCCTTCTGGCCGTAGTAGACCGGACAGACCTCGGCGCAGGTGCCGCACTTGGCGCAGGTCTCCATGTAGAGCCTCAGGACCCTGGGACCTGCATGGATCGCCGCCACGGCCTTCTCGACGGTTTCCTTCTCGGGGAGTTTCGGTTTTTCAGTTTCCGTCTTCTGGACTGCCATTGTCTTAGCTCCTCTTCAGGGCGGCCTGGGTGAAGAAGATGCCGCCGAAGTGCAGGATCTTGCTGAACGGGATGTACAGGAACAGCAGCTGCCCAATCAGGAAGTGCAGCAGGAACATGGGGCTGAGCGACGCCGCCTCCGCGGCCTTGAACGTGACCAGGGCTCCGAAGTAGGCCCGCGTCTGCTCGAGCATCCCCGGCTCTCCCGCGGGGGTCACCTCCAGGAACCGCATGTAGTTGCCGGTGAGGATGATCCCGAGGATCAGGAACAGCGCGAAGTAGTCGCTGAAGGCCGAGATCTCCCTCACCCGCTGCGTGCCCATGCGCCTGAGCAGGAGCAGCGTGGCCATGATCATGATGGCGACCCCGGCCGCGCCGCCAGCGATCGCGGACATGGTCTCCGGGTTGATGCTCAGGGCCTTCCACAGCCATGGGAAGTCCATGAAGACCCGGATGTGTCCCACGAAGATGAAGGCCAGCATGACGTGGAAGATCCACGACATCGCCCACAGGACCTTGTCTCCCCTGAACAGGCTGGGGAAGAGGAAGGTCTCCTTGAGCACGCCCATCGCCGTGCCTCCATCGGGTGTGGGGAACAGGGTCATGCCGGGCTGCTTGAGCTTCTTCCAGATGTAGAAGCGGTAGGCCATTCCACCCACGA
>JAFDER010000619.1 GCA_019310245.1 Deltaproteobacteria bacterium | reverse complement strand
AAAATCGTGCAGGAATAATGCATCGGGGTCCGGTTTCCCCCTCTCAGATGCTCACGCTGACCATGGCCAGAGCTCCAAATCGGAACC
The DNA here is from genome assembly GCA_019310245.1 of Deltaproteobacteria bacterium. GTDB lineage: Bacteria > Myxococcota_A > Polyangia > DRWM01 > DRWM01 > JAFDER01. The sequence goes on along the minus strand of JAFDER010000619.1, from coordinate 2,802 downwards.
GGGAAGCCTTGTAGATGCTCGTTTTCGTTGGGTTATCCTCGTCTCCCTCGACGAGGAAGCCCTGCTCGTAGCGGAACACGTACTCGAACCTCAGGCCCACGCCCAGCGAGACCCTCGACACGATCCTGACGCGCAGCTGCACCCCGGCCCACATCGACGGGTTGACCTTGAGCTTCTCGTACGTGTCGTCGATCCCCACGCCGTGGTAGCTCACGTCGATGGCCGAGAACCCCACGTGGAACCCCGCTTCGGGCAGGAGCGCGACCCTGTCGTGGCCCAGGATGTCGTAGCGGGCTCCGATGCCCACGAGGAACTGGGTGCTCGTCAGGGCGTATCTCAGCGATGTCGTCGTCTCGCCCCTCACCTCGTCCTGCAGGAACGAGATCCCGAGGTCCAGGAAGAGAGCGAGCCTCTCGATCGGGAAGACGGAGACGTCGAACGCGATCCCGTGGTACCAGTGCTGCTGCGTGGGATAGCCCGTGAACAGGTAGCCCACGCCCAGGCCCACCCAGCTCCTGCGCTCCTGCGCGCGCGACTCGAAGAACGAGACCCGCTCCTCGGGAATGGCGAGCGCCACCAGGGGGAATGGCGAGCGCCACCAGGTTCTCGTCGCTCGCGATGGCGTCGATGTCCGAGTAGAGCGATGCGCCCATGATGATGCGGGCGTGGAACGCCACGTCCACGTGGTTCAGGGAGCCCGACGCGGTGTACGCGGACACCGTTCTCGAGATCGTCTGGTCGATGGCCGGATCGTAGACGTGCATGGTCAAGAGCTTGCCGGGCGAGGACCCGTCTCTCGAGAACCAGACCGAGAAGATTGCCCCCGCCTCCCTGGTCGCGGCGACGATGCGGGCCGGCGCGTGCGACTCATCGCCGGTCCACCCGACCAGCTCCTCGACGAGCACGATGTCGAGATAGAAGTCCGTGAGCTCGTTCTGCAGCGCGGTGACCAGCTCGGCGCAGCCTCCCTCGCCCGTCCCGATGTCCCCGTCGTCACAGTAGACCAGGACGGGGTTCTCGTCCTGCGCCCATGCCGCGCCGGAGAACAGAACGATGATGGCCAGGCTATTGGCTCTTGTCCCCATCTTTCTCCACTGATCAGAGTACCATAAAAGTCCCGATCTTCTCCCGCTCGCCGCTGACCGGGAGGTCGCATTGATTCGTGACAGGAAGAGGGTATCCTTGGGTTGAAAGGGGAGAGGTGAAAGATGCGGACGAGCGCAGATAGGATGTCCCCGACAAGAAGAATGGGCCTCGGGATCGCCTTCCTCTTCCGGGCCGCGATTCCCGTCTTCATCGCCATGACCGCGGCGGGGGTCGCCCTGGCGGACATCACAATCACCTCTCCCACGCCTTCGACCGTGTGGGCCGAGGGCGGCACGTACACCGTCGCGTGGACCGACGCGGGCGATGAGCCCACGGTCACGGTTCGCTACTACCCGCCGGGGGTGACGTGGGGGGCGGTCCTGGCCGAGGACATCGTGAACACGGGAAGCGCCGACGTGACGATCCCTGACGAGTACAGCCTCTTCGGGAGCCCAGCGGGGATCATGGTGCGCGGGCCGGTGAGCGAGGACAGGGTGGACTTCGAGCTCGCGGGCTACGATCTGACGAGCCCCTCGGGCGGGTGGGTCATGAACCCGGGCCCGCGGGAGGCCACGTGGGAGAGCTACAACCTGACGGGCAACGTGGACCTGGAGTTTTCGAGCGACGACGGCGGGAGCTGGCAGCCTCTCGCCCTGGACACGCCGGACGACGGCGTGTGCGAGATCGACATCCCCCGCGTGCCGAGCGACACGTGCGCCGTGCGGATCTCTCCGGCCGGCGACTCGCTGATCCCCTCGAACGTTCATGACGGCATTTGGGTGAGGGCGCTCATGGTGACGCACCCGAACGGAGGCGAGGTCTTCGTTGCCGGCGAGAGCGTGAGCGTCACGTGGCTCTCCAACCACATGGGCCCGAACGTGGACATCCAGATCTCGAGCGACGGCGGGCTGTGGTGGGACACCGTGGCATCGGAGGTGCCCGACGACGGGGAGCACGAGATCGTGCTGGGCGACGAGGTGGGCAGGCAGTGGCTCGTGCGCGTCGTGGACAGCGAGAACGAGCCCTGGCAGGAGTTCTGGGACGAGTCCGACGGGCTGTTCGTCGTGGACGACTCCTTCGAGGACAACGACACCGCCGTGGACGCCGCGTCCATCGGCTCCGGCCAGTACGAGCGTCTCGTGGCCGTGGACGACGACTGGTACGCGATCGAGACGGAGACGACGGGGTCGGTGACGGCCATCGCGGTCTTCGGCGGGGACGAGCCAGAGATGCAGCTCTTCCTCGATGACGCCACGACGCTCGTCGCCGAGGGCGCCGCGTTCAACCTGCAGGAGGTGCCGCCGGGCACGTACCTCTTGCGCGTGGGCCCGGGGGTGGGCGAGTGCGACTACTCCCTGACCGTATCCGTGGACGGGGCGGATCTGCTGGACGTCGCAGAGGGAGCCGACTGGACGCTGCCTCCGGGGTACGAGCGCGAGCCCTTGTCGGGTTTCTTCTCGTTCGGGACGGGCCGCAAGTCCAGCCGCATCCCGGTGGCCTCGTGCGGCGACCGCACGTGCTCGTGGGCATCGTTGAATCCGGAAGAGGGCGTCTACGACTTCGACATCATCTGGGACCGGATCGCGGATCTCGAGGACACGCCCTTCGTCTTCGGCTTGCGCGTCTCGTCCATCGTCCGGGAGAACGTCCCCGACTGGGTGATGACGAAGCACTCGCCCGCGACGTTCGTCTCGGCTCGCCACGGGTTCACGATGG
>JAFDER010000618.1 GCA_019310245.1 Deltaproteobacteria bacterium | reverse complement strand
GTGTCGACGAGGTACTTGCCCATGTGCGAGCTCAGCGTCCCGGTCGTCAGCACGCCCCTGTCCACCACGGCCACCCCGGACCCGCTCGCGACGACGAGCGGACCGGCATCGAGGATCGCGGTGCCCATCAGGTGGTCGGCTCCGTCGTCCTGGTGCTCGTACCGGCCCAGGTACTTGAGCACGTGGGCGGGCGGCGTGGGTAGCTCGCCGTCCTCCTCCGCGTCCTCGCTCGCCATGTCCCCGGGCACGTCCTCGCCGTCGAGCCCCTCCGCGGCGTCGACCGCGTCCGCTCCGTCGGGAACGTCCGAGGCGTCCCCGTCCTGCTCGTTCTTGGGCTTGTCGCCGCACCCCGCCGCGAGCACGATCGCGGCGGCGATGTTGAGTGCAAAACGCCTGTTCATGTTCATCCTCTCCATCCCGATGACGTAGCGTAGCACGACTTGTCAGGGGCGCGAAGCGCGGTGGACGGCCGCGAGCAGGGCGGCCGTCAGGGCGTAGGCCGCGGATATCGTCACGGGCACGGTCGAGCCGCACCTCCACGGCAGGTACATCTCGCCGTGGGGCATCACCGAGTGGATCACGCCGAAGAGGCTCAGGACGGAAGCGGCGAGGAGAAACGCGCCGGCGCGTGCCAGCTTGCGATCGAGCAGGTACGCCGCGGCGCCGCCCCAGATCATTGCCGTCACGATGAACCCGTGGCCCAGGACCTGCATGATGGAGTAGGTCTGCCCGAGATCCGCGGGCAGCGCGAGCTTCGAGGCCGCGAGGAAGCCCGCGAACTGGTCGAAGTAGATGAGCACGAGGTAGCCCACCGAGGGCAGAAAGGCGAGCGTCACGGCTGGGGCGTGGCTGCCGGGGGTGGCGCGGTAGGACTGGGAGACGATCTCCAGCCCCACGAACACCAGGATCGGCACGATGGCGGCCACGGGGATGAGGTCCACGATCGCGGAGACCATGCCGAGCATGCCTCCGATGCCGATGAACAGCCCCGTCGCGAGCGTGTAGCCCGCACGGCCTCCCATGGCCTTGTAGGCCGGATGCCCGATGTAGGGCGTGGACTGCGCCACGCCGCCGAACACGCCCGCCACGAGCGTGGCCACGGCCTCGGTGAGCAGGATGTCGCGGGTCCTGTAGTCGTCCCCCGCGAGCCGCGCGCTCTGCGTCACGTTGATGCCCCCCACGATGGTCAGCAGGCCGAAGGGCACCGCGATGGGCAGGTACGCGACCGCCATGGGCATGCCCCTGAGCCAGGCCAGCGTGGGCAGTGCGGGCGAGAGCCCCGCGTGGACCTCGGGCGTCCGGAACGCCTCGCCCAGGAGGCCCGCGCCTCCCATCGCGTAGTAGACGGCCGTGCCGGCCAGGATGGCGGCGAATGCGCCGGGCAGTCGAGCCGGCAGCTTGATGCGCGCCACGAGCGTGTAGAGGATGATCCCCAGGCTCACCATGCCGACAACGGGCAGCCTGAATATCTCGACGAGCGGCAGGAATGCCAGGAGCGCGATGCCCACGCCTCCGAGGCTCCCCAGCAGGCCGGCGTCCGGGACCACGCGGCGGATCCAGCCGCCGCAGAAGCTCAGGATCACCTTCACGACGCCCATGATGACGAGCGTGGCACAGCCCACCTGCCAGGCCGTCTCGCCGCTCCCGCTCGCCACGTAGGTGGGTCCGATGACGGCAAAGGCCATGCCGATGGTCGAGGGCGTGTCCAGGCCCAGCGGCATGGCCGTGACGTCGCTGCGGCCCGTGCGCCGGGCGAGCCGCACGGCAAGCCACGTGTAGACGAGGTCGCCCACGAGCACGCCGAGCGCCGTGCCGGGGATCATGCGCGTGGCGATGATGTCCGCCGGGAAGCCGTAGGTGCCGATGAGGATGCCGGCCAGCAGGACGAGGTTCGTGACGTTGTCCAGCATCAGGCCGAAGAACGCGCTCACGTCCCCTGCGGCCCACCAGCGGATCTTCTTCGAACGCTCGGTCATGGTGGGAGTCTATGGGGTCGGGAGCGGAGGGTCTAGCCGCCGGGGATCTCGGGGGGGATGATGAAGTAGATCGTGCGCTCGTCGAGCGGGGTGTGCTCGTCACCGATGACCTCGATGGTGGCACCGAAGCGCAGGGGGATCGTGGAGGCCGGGATGGTGGTGTTGCGCAGGGGGATGATGTCGAAGCATACGGACACGCCGGGGTCGACCAGCGTGAAGTAGTCGACCGTGGGGGCCGTGCCTGGGGT
>JAFDER010000617.1 GCA_019310245.1 Deltaproteobacteria bacterium | reverse complement strand
ACCCCCTGTCCACGAGGCTGAGGCGTGACGTCGAGAACCCCGGGTCCATGCCGTAGCCGTAGGCCCCGTAGCCGTAGAGGTGCAGCAAGCCCTTGCCGTTCTTCTCGAAGCCCTTCCTGTAGAGAACCGTGACCGGGATGCGCGTGCCGTCGCGCGCCGTGGCCATGAGCCTCTCGGATGCGTAGTCGGAGGCGTCGTAGCCCGAGGGGATCTCCTGCACCTTGCGCGTCGTGAGCGTCCGCTCCGCGATGCCGTAGTCGTAGATGGTCAGCGGCGTGACCATGGACTCGTACCCGATGCGGAAGGCGTCCGTCACGAACTCCCGCGTGTCGCCCAGGTACGCGGCATAGGCGGGCTCGGTGAAGGGTACGTGGTGCTCCTCGCCCCCGTGCGTGCGGATCAGGATCTGGTCCAGACCGTCGATGCGCTCCTGGATGACGAGGTGGCCCGCGAGGGCCATGAGGCCCGTGTAGTAGCGCTCGTCGGACGGGGGCAGGAGCTCCTTCCAGCTCTCCTGCACGGGATCGTCCTGCGGGGCGGTCACCACGCGGAAGTTGGGATGCGTGTCGTTCGTCCGGATGAACAGGGTCTCGCCCGCGTGATCCACGTAGTACTCGTGGCCCTGCTTTCGCGCCGCGACGAGCACGGGCCGGGACGTCGGCTCTCCGGCCGGCAGGAGCCGGGCCTCGGTGGTGATGTTGTCGCCCGTGGAGATCACGATGAACGCGCGGCTCTGGGTCCTCTTCAGGCCCACGAAGAAGCCGGGGTCCGACTCCTCGTAGAGCGTCAGGTCATTCTCGACCGGCGTTCCCAGCACATGGAAGCGGGCCACGTACGTCCGCCAGTTCTCGTCGAGGAGCACGTAGGCGAAGCCGCTCGAGTCCGAGGCCCATGCCGCAGCACCGATCGTCTGCGGGATCTCGTCCTCGAGCATCTTTCCCGTCTCGAGGTCCTTCACCATCATGGTGAAGCGCTCGGAGCCGTCCATGTCCTCGGAGAGGGCCGCGAGCTTGTGGTCCGGGCTCACCTTGAACCCGCCGAGCCTGTAGAACTCGGTGTCCTTTGCGCGCGTCGGCTCGTCGAGGAGCACCTCTTCCTTGCCGCCCTCGACCGGGCTGCGCAGCCACGTGCGGTACTCGGCCCCTTTCTCGAACCGCCACGAGTAGAGGAAGGGCCCGTCCCTCACGGGTACGGACGCATCGTCCTGCTTGATCCTGGCCTTGAGCTCGCCGAAGAGCTCCTCGACGAGGGGCTCGTGCCCGCCCATCACGTGCTCGAACCATGCGTTCTCGGCATTCAGGTAATCGAGCACGTCCTCGTCGTCGACCTCGGGATAGGACTCGTCCTTGAGCCAGGCGTACTCGTCCGTGATCTCCCTACCGTGGAACGCGACGGAGTGGGGCCTCCTGTCGGCCACGGGCGCCGTCTTCTTGCTCGACTCCACCGGCGAGAGGATCGCTGTCTTCTGTTTCGGTGACATGACTCCGTCCACGATGATCCACGTGAGGCCCACGGCCATGGCCGTCACCATCACGTAGAGGAGGCCCTTTTCCCTCTGCTTCATGATGTGAGGAAATGTTAGCCCTTCGACAAGTTCAGGGCAACGGAAGTCAGTCGCAGCTTCCCACGAGGTCGGCGCCCACCGTCACGGTCTCTCCCGCGGCCACCGTGGTGTTGACGCACCTGAAGCAGCCGTCGTTCTCGCCCAGGCACGAGTCCAGGTAATCCGCGCTGTAGGTGGCGTCCGACGCGGCGTCAAGGTCGTCGTCCAGGAACGCCCTGACCTCAACGGCGCCCGGGGTGACGCACAGCTCCACCGTGTAGCTCGCGTCCGCGGACACGTAGCTCGCATCCGCCACGGTCTCGCGAGCCAGCGTGGTCGAGCCGCCGATCGCGCTGACGATGAGCGTCCCCGTGCCGTCGGCCTCGGTTGGCCACACCACCCAGGGCTGCATGCTGTCGTCGGCTTGCCTCGTGATGGTCACCACGAGGCAGCCGTCCGTGGCATCGCAGGTGCAATCCGAAGAATCGGGAACCGTATCGGCGGGGCTGTCCGCGGGAGTCTCGACCGGGACATCGGCGGTCGTGTCCGGGGTCGTGTCAGTGGTGTCAGCCACCCAGTCCGTACTCGTGTCGCTGGCTGTTTCATCCTGGTCGCAGCCTGCGAGGACGAGAAAAGCACAAGCTGCCAGAGCGGCGATGATTCGTGTCATGATCACACTCCT
>JAFDER010000616.1:1369-3594 GCA_019310245.1 Deltaproteobacteria bacterium | reverse complement strand
CCGGAGCGGATGCCAAACCCGCCCGTCATGCAGTCCCCCCACGTGCAATCCTCGTTGCACCAGCGGAAGCCGAGGCAGGCGTCATCTCCCGTGCATGCGCTCGTGTCATCCGTGTCGCATTCCTCGCCGACCTCGACGATCCCGTTGCCGCATTCTCCCGGTTCGGGCCCGGCGCCAGCGTAGCGATCATACGACCTGTAGCAAGCACCCAGGTTAATGAAGACGACCAGGATAATGATGTTCTTCATCATCACTTAAGGTGTATCTTCCTGTATATCCTTCGATAAGTTGATTCTGCGAGCTCACCGTCTCCTCACCTCGGCGATGAAGGGCCAGCCCAGGGCACCGTTTTTGACCACCACGATGAGCTCGTCGCCGGGGAAGACGCTCAGGCCCATGCGCCAGTGCAGCGGGATGCGCTCCTTGAACCGGCCCTCGCGCCAGGATCTCACGAATGCGGCGCGGTGCCAGCCCGGAAAGTACTCGTCGTCCATGTGCAGGACCCTCGTCCGGACGATGCGCGGCGGGTCGGGCGTGAACCACACGTTGGCGCAGCTCACCGCTCCCATGGCCCCCATGCAGGCCGCGAAGAACGCGCCCATGAGCCACACCCAGGACTGGACCCGCAACCAGGGGCCGAAGCGCCTGAGGGCGAGCCAAGTCGGCACGGTAATGACCACCGCGGCGGCGACGGTGATCCACGTCCACGGACGCAGAAAACCCGGGTCCAGCGTCCGGTTCGCGGTGAGCCCCGTGATGGCCACCGCCCCGAGCAGGCTCGCCAGGATGACTCCCGCGAACCTGAACAGGTTGAACCACCGCGGCGGCTGGATCTCGGGAACCATGTGCCAGGAGCGCACGAGGCCGAGCTTCCCGATGGGCTGCGCGGCCTGGGGCCGTCCCTGCGGATAGAGCACGGCGACCATTCCGCCGACCCGGGGTCCTCCAGTGAGTGTAGCGCTGCGCGGCAGCCGCAGCGAGGTTCTCATCGGGAACGAGGGGCCGCTGCGCAAGTGCAGATTCCAGTGGATCGTCATTCTCGCCTCCTCCTCGAGCCCCCTGGTGGAGACGCGCTCGACGGTTCCGCGGGCGAACACCCCGCTGCGGTAGAGCGAGAGCGAGCGCCACGCCGATGCCGCCACGACCCACGCGCCAACGAACAGGGCCGCTCCTCCCAGGCAGCCGAGCACGGCGACGGTCGCGGCGGAGTTGCCGAGCACGGGGCCGCGGATGTTGGGCAGCACCTGGAGCGCGAGAAGGGCGAGAAACATGCACAGGCCGATCACGGACCCGGCGATTCCAGCGACCACTTTCATGAAGGCGCTGGAATACAGGATGGGGGCGATCGGCCTCGGAGTGGCGACGGAGAGCAGGGTCTCCGGCCTCGGCGATCTGGAGTCGGCTGTCAGAGCTTTTCCTTGAACCAGGCCACCCAGCGCGGGCGGGCCTTCTCGATTCCACCCACCACCTTGCCCTCGATCATCTTCCCGATCACCGGTACCTTGACCTCGACGCGCCCTTCCTCGATCACGGTGCAGCCGTCGCCTACGGGCAGGAGAGTGGTGGTTCCGGAGACGAACACACGCTTGGCCTGGCTGGCCATCATCCACGTCCAGTCGCACCTGTAGGCCGATGTGTCCCAGTCGATGGTCAGCGTGATGTCCTCGGTCCTGGACGTGTCCTTCTTTCCGTCCATGCCGCGGGCGTACTCCTTCTCCTTGACGACGAGTCTCTTGATGCCGGGGCGAGGCTCCGTGAGCTCGCAGGATGCCTCGAGGGATCGGGCCACATCGAGGGCCTCCGACTTGCGCAACTCGGGGTCTGTCAGGAGCTCCTGGATCCGGTCGCGGCTTGCATCGAAGCGGTCATTGAACTTGTAGGTCTTGGTCATGAGACGGAATCTAGCACGGGCTGCCAGGGTGCATCAACGCGCGGCAGCGGGACGAGCCGGATCAAGTACTTGCAACGACATGAAACCGCACGGTATATGGTGTGGAACGTCGAGAGGTGAGGACATGTGGAAGATGAATCTTCGTGCGAGCTGGGCGGTGGCTCTCGTCTGCACCGTCGTGATGTCCGGATGCGGCAAGTGCTCGGGTGAGAAGACCGTTGAGCCGCCGCCGGCCGAGGACCAGGCCCAGGTGCAGGAGCCGGACGCAGACGCCGGTGAGCAGGAGCAGGAAGCGACACAGGGGCCGAGGCGCGACGCCCTCGAGGGTGGGCCG
>JAFDER010000616.1:0-1340 GCA_019310245.1 Deltaproteobacteria bacterium | reverse complement strand
CGTGCAGTCGCAGTTCCTCAAGGTGGACGGCAAGCCAAGGCCGGGGCCCGCGAGGCTCGACATCGTGCGCATGACGGGTAGCGGCTGGCGGGAGGTCGTCGTCGAGGATCCGGACAGCAACGTCTTCCACAAGGCCATGGCCTACGAGGCGCCCGACGGACGCAAGGGTCTGGTCACCGTGGGCGCGATGAAGGCGATGCTCAAGTTCTGGTGGTTCGACGGCGAGTGGAAGAACGAGGTGATGTGGGACGTGAGCTTTGGAGGTAAGTTCGACCGCCTGCGCGACGTGGAGATAGGCGACGTGAACGGCGACGGCAAGAACGAGATCGTCATCGCCACGCACGACCAGGGCGTCATTGCCGTCGTGTCACGGGACAACACCGCGTGGAGGATCGAGGAGGTGGCCCGGACCCCGGATACCTTCGTGCACGAGATCGAGATCGGTGACGTGGATGGGGACGGCAAGCTGGAGTTCTACGCGACGCCGTCGATGCCGAACGTGGTGGGCAAGAGCCAGAGCGGGGAGGTCGTGCAGTTCGTGTGGGACGGCTCGGCATACAAGATGAGCGTCGTCGAGAAGTACGAGACGAGGCACGTCAAGGAGATCCTGGTGGCCGATCTCGATGGAGACGGGACCAGTACCCTGTTCTCCGTCGTCGAGGCGGAGCTCAAGAAGACCGAGGGCACGACCCGGATCGAGAAGCCAGTGGAGATCCGCAGGTTCGTGTTCGAGGGCGGTGCCGCCACGTCCACGGTCATCGCCACCATCCAGGATGCGCAGTGCCGGTTTCTCACATGGGGCGACGTGGACGGAGACGGCAGGAGCGAGTTGCTGGCGGCGGCCATGAAGACGGGCCTGTGGCTGCTGCGCTCCGGCGCGGACGGCAAGTGGACCGCCGAGAACTTCGACGAGGAGAGCTCCGGCTACGAGCACTCGGCCATCATCGCCGACCTCGACGGCGACGGGCTCAACGAGATCTACGTGGCCGCGGACGACCAGCGTCAGCTCAACCGCTACATCTGTAAGGACGGCAAGCTGGAGAAGGAGACGATCGCCCAGCTGCCCGAGGACGTCATCACCTGGAACCTCATGCCCGCCAAGCTGTGATTCAGTAGTTGTAGGAGCTCGTTCCGACCGCGATGAGGGTGCCTTCCTCGTTGCGGAACTCCGTGCGCGAGACGACGACGTGGCGGCCCAGCCGGAGGATTGTTCCCTCGCAGAAGAACTCCTTGCCCCGGCCGGGGGACAGGAAGTCCGCCCTCATGTCGATGGTGGCGAACTTCTTTGTCCTCTCGATGGCCTGCTCGAAGGCGTCCTGGTCCCCTTGCGCCTGCACCTC
>JAFDER010000615.1 GCA_019310245.1 Deltaproteobacteria bacterium | reverse complement strand
CTGGCGGACGGCCACTTCTGGGACTACGTGCACCTGTGCACGGATCCGCTCCAGGTCGACTGGCCCCTCACGAAGAAGCAGTGCCTCGACGGCCCCTACGACGGCATGTGGGATCCCGTCGAGCGCGTCTGCCATCCCGCGTACGTGGACTGCCTGGCATGGGCCAAGTTCTGGAAGGGGGGGCTCACCTACTACGGCGGGTTCATCCTGGCCTCCGTCACGGGCGTCCTGTTCCTGTGGCGTCAGAAGGCGCCCGTCCTGAGGGTCGTCGACACCACGGGCTGGCTCATCCCCTTCGGCCTGGCCTGGGGGCGCATCGGCTGCTTCTTCAACGGTTGCTGCTTCGGGACCGTGACGCACTCCACCGTCGGCGTGATCTTCCCGTCGGGAAGCCAGGCCTCGCGCCAGCAGTTCGACCAGGGCTCCCTCGCGGCGATCAATCTCGAGTCGCTCCCCGTCCACCCCACGCAGCTCTACGAGTCGTTCTTCAGCCTGGCCATCGCCGCGATCTGCGGCCTGTACGTGGAGAGGCACAAGCGCTTCCACGGTCAGACCTTCCTGACCTTCATGGTCCTCTACGCGGCGGGCCGGTTCGTCGAGGAGTTCTTCAGGAACGACGACAGGGGGGCGCTGCTCGGCCTGAGCACGTCGCAGATCGTCAGCCTCGCAGCGGCGGCGCTCGGCATTGCGGCCATCGCGTTCATCTCGCACCGCCGCCGTGCCGGCGGGGGGGCCAGCGCCTAGTGCATCCCGTCCTCATCGATTTCGGATTCGAGTTCGCGGGCATGCCCCTCAGGCTCTACACCTACGGCGCGTGCATGGTGGTGGGCCTGGGCATGGCGCTGGGCGTTTTCGTCTACGGGGCCAGGCACCGGCACTCCATGCTCGACCTGTACTTCCTCGCGCTCCTCACCTTCGTTGCCGGCCTCCTGGGATCGAAGATCCTGTTCGTCCTCGTGAACCTCGACTACTACCGCTCCCTTCCGGGGCTCGAGCTGGGAGGCGTGACGCTGCCTCCCCTGCGCGACCTGATGATGAGCGGGATGGTCTGGTACGGCGGAGTCGTCTTCGCTCTGCCCGCGGCCCTCGTCTACGCCCTCGCCAGAAGGATGCGGTTTCTCGAGCTCATCGACGCCGCGGCGCCGGCCCTGAGCCTCGGCCATCTCTGGGGCAGGGTCGGCTGCTTCATGGCGGGCTGCTGCTACGGGACGCCATCGGATCTTCCCTGGGCCGTCTCGTTTCCCAGGCGCTCCGTGGCCTTCCTGGAGATGCTGGAGAAGGGCGTCCTTCCCCCGGGATCGCAGGCCACGATGGCCGTGCACCCGACCCAGCTCTACGAGGTGGCCGCCGAGGTCGTCGTGCTTGCCTGCATCCTCACGCTGGCACGCTTCAAGCGCTTTCACGGCCAGGTCGCGGGGCTGTACCTCGTCCTGTACGCCGTGCTGCGCTTCATCATCGAGTTCTCCCGCGGCGACATGTTCCGCGGCGGGATCATCGGACTCTCGACGTCGCAGCTCATCTCCATCCCGCTGCTCCTGCTCGGCGTCGCGCTGCTCGTCCGGGGATACACATTCAAGAAAAGAGGGGAGCATGCGTGAGCTCCTGGTTCTTCTTGCGGCCTCCCTCGCCGTGGCCGCGGCGGGATGCGGCCGCAAGGCGGTGGCGCCCGAGGCTCCGCCGGACGACCCCTTGGTGGCCGCCAAGGCCGTCGAGCCTCCTGTAGAGCCGGTCACAAAACCTGAGCCGGAGCCGGAGCCGGAACCCGAGCCCGGGCTTCCCGAATGGATCGTGGACAAGCCGGTCCTCTTCGACGAGGAGAGGGAGGCCCTCAGCCTGCAGTACGCCAAGGACCACTACGGGCTCGACGACTTCCACATCGTGCCGCGCATGGTGGTCGTCCACTGGACGGCCGGCAAGAGCTGGCAGGGTGCGTTCAAGACCTTCAACAAGGCCAAGCTCTCGGGCAGGCCTTTCCTCCAGAAGTACGGCCAGCTCAACGTTGCCGCGCATTACCTCGTGGCGCGCGACGGCACGGTGTACAAGCTCCTGCCCGACCACGTCATGGGCCGGCACGTCATCGGCCTCAATCACTGCGCGCTCGGCATCGAGAACGTGGGCAACGACGACCTCACCGCCGAGCAGCTCGAGTCGAACGTCAAGCTGGTCGAGTACCTCGCGGGCCGGCACGAGTCCATCGAGTACCTCATCGGACACTACGAGTACCT
>JAFDER010000614.1 GCA_019310245.1 Deltaproteobacteria bacterium | reverse complement strand
CACGTCACCGCTCCGCCCGAGCACACCGAATCGCGCTCGCACACGCCGTCCCCGCAGGTGAACGTCGGGATGTAGTGCTCGTCCACCGGCCCGTCGCAGTCGTCGTCCACGCCGTCGCAGTCCGTGTCGGGAGACGGCGCGCTCATGATGCACGTCTCGGTGCCGCCCACGCACGTGGAGGTGGCGGCGCAGGCCCCGATGCCGCAGACGTACGAGAGGTAGTCGTCGTCCGGAGTGCCGTCGCAGTCGTCGTCCACGCCGTCGCAGTCCGTGTCCGGGCTGCTCGTGCCGGGCGTGCAGGAATCCACGCCGCCGATGCACGTGGCCGTGGCCGTGCAGGCCCCGGAGCCGCACGTGTACGCCACCCAGTGCTCGTCCACGGACCCGTCGCAGTCCTCGTCCAGGTCGTTGCACGTGTCGTCCGGCCCGCTCGACGGGCCGATGATGCACGACTCGAAGCCCGAGACGCACGTCGAGGTGGCCTCGCACACGCCCAGGCCGCAGATGAATGTCACGTAGTGCTCGTCCGCCGTGCCGTCGCAGTCGTCGTCCACGCCGTCGCAGTTCGTGTCCGCCGTGGGCGAGCCCGGAGCGCAGGTCTCGACGCCGGCGATGCACGTGGCCGACCTCGCGCACCCCCCGATGCCGCACGTGTACGTGGTCCAGTGCTCGTCCGCAACGCCGTCGCAGTCATCGTCGATGCCGTCGCAGGTGTCGTCCACGCTCGTGGTGCCCGGCGTGCAGGACTCGAAGCCGCCCATGCACGTCGAGAGCCTGACGCAGGCGCCCGTGCCGCACGTGTACGGCACGTAGTGCTCGTCCGAAGTGCCGTCGCAATCGTCGTCCACGCCGTCGCAGTCCGAGTCGTCGCCCGTGGGTGATCCTGCCGTACATGACTGGAAGCCCGAGACGCACGTCGAGTTCGCCCGGCAGGCGCCCGTGCCGCACGAGTACGGCACGTAGTGCTCGTCGATGGAGCCGTCGCAGTCGTCGTCCACGTTGTCGCAGTCCGAGTCGTCGCCCGTGGTCGGACCAGCGGTGCAGGACTCGAAGCCCGCCACGCACGAGGAGTTCCTCTGGCACGCGCCCGTGCCGCAGGTGTAGGGCGCGTAGTGCTCGTCGATGGACCCGTCGCAGTCGTCGTCCACGAGGTCGCAGTCCGAGTCGTCCCCGCTCGGGCTGCCCGCCGTGCACGAGTCCACCCCGCCGATGCACGTGGCGAGCTGCTCGCACACCCCGATGCCGCACGTGTACGGCACCCAGTGCTCGTCCGTCGACCCGTCGCAGTCGTCGTCCACGCCGTTGCAGTTCGCGTCGCTCGAGGGCGGGCCGCCCACGCACGACTCGAAGCCGCTCACGCACGTCGAGGGACGCCGGCAGCCGCCCGTCCCGCACCAGTACACCGCGTAGTGCTCGTCGATGGACCCGTCGCAGTCGTCGTCGATGCCGTCACAGTCCGAGTCGTCGCCCGTGGGAGAGCCTATCGAGCACGACTCGAAGCCAGAGACGCACGTCGAGCTGCGCAGGCACGCCCCGTCACCGCACGGGTACGGCAGGTAGTCGTCGTCCGCCACCGTGTCGCAGTCCTCGTCCACCGAGTTGCAGTTCGTGTCCGGGCTGCCCGGAAGAGGCGCGCAGCTCTCCGTGCCCAGCACGCAGGTCGAGCTGTTGACGCACAGGCCCGTGCCGCAGGTGTACGACACGTAGTCGTCGTCCGGAGCCCCGTCGCAGTCGTCGTCCACGAGGTCGCAGTCCGTGTCCGGTCCACCCAGGCCCGGGATGCACTGCTCCACGCCCAGCACGCACGTGGCCGTGGCCACGCACCCGCCCGAGCCGCAGGTGTACGAGGCCCAGTCCTCGTCCACCGACCCGTCGCAGTCGTCGTCAAAGCCGTTGCACAGCGTCTCCGAGATGCCCGAGGTGCCTCCCGGCGTGCAGGAGACGGATCCCGAGCACACCGCCGTGCGCTCGCACACCCCCACCCCGCAGGAGGTGGCCACCCAGTGCTCGTCCACCGTGCCGTCGCAGTCCTGGTCCACGCCGTCGCAGTCATCGTCCAGGCCGGTGGCAAGGCCGGGGGAGCACGCCTCGATTCCCGAGGAGCACGTCGCAGAGCGCTCGCACACCCCGTCGCCGCACGTGTACACCACCCAGTGCTCGTCCGCCGCGCCGTCGCAGTCGTCGTCCATGGCGTCGCAGTCGTCGTCCGCGCCCGTGGTCGGGCCG
>JAFDER010000613.1 GCA_019310245.1 Deltaproteobacteria bacterium | reverse complement strand
GGTGCCGGGAAGCTCCGAAGAGGCCCGCGCCAAGAACCGTCGCGTGGAGCTCGGCATCGTCAACACTCGGATCATCTACGGGCGGCCCGGGTCAGCGAAAGACGACCGCTAGCGTCCACTCCTACTCCAGCTCGATGATGCGCCGGGAGAGCAGGCGGGCGAAGGCGAGGATGGCGTCGTCCTCCCCGATCGGGCAGACCTTGAGGATCGACTGCACGTCCCACTCGCCGTTGATGCGGGAGAGGATGAACGCCTCCTGCGGGTCGACGTTGGCCAGGGTGAGGGACTCGAGAGCGATGCGGAGCACCGGCACCTTCGTGCGAGGCACGGTCCTCTTGGCCCGGGCCCGCTCGCGGCCCTCGAACACGGCCACCAGCCCCTTCTTTGCGGTTTGGTTGAGGCTGTCGAGGTTGAGCACCGCCTCGAAGGACTCGAGGGCCTCGTCGTACTGCTGATCCTGGAGCCGCCGGTCGGCGATGGCGAGCAGGTCGCGGATGGCTCGCAGGGTCTCGGCGGTCGGGGCCGCGTCCCCCACCTCATCGATCTCCAACACGCCCTGGGCGCACAGAGCGTGGAGGCCCGCCGCCACGTCGAACTCGGTGGTGTGGAGCTCGAGGGATATCTCGCTCACGGTCTTGCCCTGGCCGGAGAGCCGGAGCAGCGCCTGCTCGCGGGCGTCGAGCCCCTCCGCGTGGGCGTCGAGAGTGCGGAACGTCACCAGCCCCGAAGGGATCGCCTTGCGGATGCGCGCCCAGTCGTCTCGCCGCCGTGTGCCCTCGGCGATCACGGCGGGCACGGCGAGGCTGAGCTTGATCGGCGCCTTGTGGGCGCTCTCGTCCTCCAGGAACTCGAAGCGTCCTGCCTCCCAGAGGAAGAGCTCGTATATCGACTCCTCGGCCTTCAGCCGCATGGCGTACAAGAACTGCTCCTCGGTGAGCGCTCCCTCGGACACGAGGATGGTCCCCAGCAGCCGGCCCTGCTGCTCCTGCTTCAGCAGCGCCTTGAAGAGCTGCTCCTCCGTGATCAGGCCGCCGCGCACCAGGAACTGGCCCAGGGCCTCGGCCGGGTCGTTCGACCACGACGAGCTGATCGTCCCCTCCGAGAAGACGATCCGCTTCTGGACGCTCTCGCCGTCGAGGCGCAAGACGCCCGTCTTCTCTCCCGACGAGATCCAGCGCAGGATCACCGACAGCTTCATCATCTGCAGGTCGCCGGCCAGGCTGGGGGGAGCGATGCCGTAGGTCGTGTCCTGGCTGAAGGGCAACGGTGTGACCGAGGGCAGCGGCGTGGTCTGCGTGTGGAACGCGCTCCCCATCGTGGCCGCGCCGATCTGCCGCAGCTCCTCGCCCAGCTCGGCGGCCCTCCGATGGCGTAGCGCGGGGTCCTTGGCGAGTGCCCGGCGCAAGACCGGCAGCATTGATTCCGGGAAGCCCAGCACGGTGTCGAGGGGCGGCGAGTCGTGGACGTGCATCATGATCGTCCCCAGGGCCGTCTCCGCGCGGAACGGCACCTGGCCCGTGAAGATCTCGAACATGACGATCCCGAGGGCGTAGATGTCGCTGCGGAAGTCGACGCGCTCGCCCTTGGCCTGCTCCGGGCTCACGTACTCCGGAGTGCCCAGCACCTGGGCGGTGGCCGTGACGTCCTTGCGCCACTCCTTGGCGATGCCGAAGTCCATGAGCCGCAGCAGGCCCTGGGGGTCTCGCATCAGGTTGGCCGTCTTGAGGTCGCGGTGGATGATGCCGGCGTCGTGGATCGCCTGCAGGCCGTCGGCTACCTGGATGCTCAGGGCGAAGGCCTCCTCGGTTCCGAAGCGACCCTTCTGGTCGATGATCTGCTTGAGGTTCATCCCCTCGACCAGCTCCATGGCCAGGCAGCGGAGCGCGCCGTCCTCTGCGTACTCGTGGATGGCACAGACGTTGCGGTGGCGGACCCGGCGTGCCAGCCGGATCTCCTGCCGGAAGCGGCGCACCAGGTCGGAGTCCCCGGCCACGTCGGGCCTCAGCGCCTTGATGGCCACGGGGTCCTCGAGGGTGTGGTCGAAGGCCTTGTAGACGACGCCCATCCCGCCCCGGCCGAGCATCCCCGTGATCTCGTAGCGAGTGGCGATCAGGGAGCCACGGCGGATGATGGCCGTGTCGCCCAGAGGATGGCCACAGGCGACGCAGTTGTTGCCGCTCGGGTTGTCCGTTTCGCAGAAGGGGCAATTCATGGGTCGAGCTCGCCAGGC
>JAFDER010000162.1 GCA_019310245.1 Deltaproteobacteria bacterium | reverse complement strand
CCCGATTAACTCGGGATATAACCTGGACGATGTCCCCGCACCGCAAGCCCATCACGCACAGCCACGCCCGGACGGCGATGGTCCTGGCGTTCGCGCTGGGGCTCGCGACCGGCCTCGTGGGCTGCCCCAAGCAGGCACTGGTGATAGACACCGACTGGGTCAAGAAGCATGCGGACGAGAACCTGCTCGAGACGCTCGGAGAGGCCCTCGAGGCCCACGCATCGGGCGACATGAAGACCGCGCTGGCCCTC
This sequence comes from Deltaproteobacteria bacterium, assembly GCA_019310245.1. Classification (GTDB taxonomy): domain Bacteria; phylum Myxococcota_A; class Polyangia; order DRWM01; family DRWM01; genus JAFDER01. Next base: position 7,147 of record JAFDER010000162.1, on the reverse strand, counting down.
CTCGACACGGCACGATCGCGGACGTCCGATCCGCAGATGCTGGCATTCATCGGCCTGCGCGAGGGCATGGCCCACCTGCGCATCGGCAACCCGTCGACCGCCGAGGCGACCCTTGCCCCGGTCGTCTCCTCCGGCTTCGAGGACCTGGCGGCCAGGGCCTCGGTCCTCCACTCCCTGGCACTCTTCCAGCTCGACAGACCCGGAGACGCCGGGGACATCCTCGCGGGACTGGACCTCACCACGGCCCGCAAGGCCACGGACGACCCCGAGCTGCAGCACGACCTGCTCGCCGCCTCGGGAGATCTTGCACTGCAGCGTGGCGAGTGGCAGGCAGCCTGCCTGCGCTTTGCGTGGGCCACCCAGGGAGAGGGAACCGACGCCGGGGCGCTGGAGACGGCACGGGAGCTGATGAGAAGACTCGAGGAGACGATGGCCAAGCCAGCCGTGCAGGGCCAGGCTCCCCTGCCGAGCCATGCACAGCTCCTCTCGTCGGTCCCGGCCGGCGGGTCCTTCTGGGCGCTGCTCGCCCTCAAGGCCTCCAGGGACGCCCTGCTCGAATGGGATCTCGTCGCGGCCGAGAACGGTGTTGCACAGCTCCACGCAGAGGGATTCGTCTCTCTGGCCGCACCGCTCGAAGAGACCATCGCGAGCGCAAGGAGCGAGCTCGACGGGACCGACCCGACGACGATCGGCGCGATCCTGCCCTTGAGCGGCAAGAACGCGGGCATCGGGAAGATGATGCAGGCCGGCATCGAGACGGCGCTCCGGATCCTGAGCGCCGATCACGACTTCAAGGTGGTGTTCCTCGACACGGCGGGAAGTGCGGACCAGACCCGCCAGCACCTCAAGGTCCTCAAGGAGGAGCATCGGGCCATCGCCGTCATCGGACCCGCGGCGGGCGGGGTGGCCAAGGCCGCCGCCGCCGAGGCAGAGGCGCTCGGCATGCCCCTGATCACATTGACCCTGAAGCCGGGAGTCACGGACGCCGGCCCCCACGTCTTCAGGAACTTCTCCACCCACGACGTGGAGGCCCGCATCCTGGCCGAATACGCCGTGAAGACGGCCGGTCTCGAGCGGTGCGCCGTCATCCATCCCGATTCGACGTACGGCCACGGCATGGCCAAGCAGTTCGCGCAGTCCATCGCGGCCCTGGGCGGCGAGGTGGCCCTGACCCAGACCTTCGCCCCGGCCGAGAGCAACTTCGTCGAGATCGCCTCGAAGCTGGCCGAGCACGAGGACATCAGGTGCATCTTCGTCCCCGCCACCAGCCAGCAGCTGGGGCTCATCGCGCCCGCACTCGCCTATAAGGATGTGTGGGCGGCCCCACCCGAGGACCTCGGAAAGGACGCCCCTGGCAAGAAGGGACGCACGGTCCTTATCCTGGCAACCCAGGTCGGCTACTCGCCGGACCTGCCGGCCAAGGCCGGCAAGTACCTGCAGGGGACGGTGTTCTCCGCGGGCTTCTACGCCGAGACCCCGGATCCGTTTGCCCAGTTCTTCATCCAGGAGTTCGAGCGCGAGCACGTGGGGAGGGTGACGAGCTATCATGCCCATGCCGCCGACGCCCTGTTCATCATCGCCACGGCGGTTGCCCTGGGCGGGGTGAGGACCAGGGCACAGCTTCCGGCGTGGCTCTCGGACCCGGCGCACTGCACCACCGACACGTCCACGGTCGCGTCGTTCGGGGGGTTCGACGAGTCCGGCGAGCCTCTCGCACCGCTCCAGCTCTTCAGGCTCTCCGGCAAGACGTACGAGGCGCTGGCACAGTGAGGCTACCGTTCATCTTCGATCCCACCCGTGTCGCCATCGCGCTCGGGATCGCGGCGGTCGTCGTGACGATTCTCTACCTGCTCAAGGAGCGATACCGTCCAATCGTGGTGTCCTACCTTCCGCTCTGGGAGCAGTCCGTTCGCAAGTCCACACCCCTGGCACTGGCACGCAGGCTGCGCAAGCTCCTGAGCCTGCTCCTGCAGATGGCCATCGTCGCCCTGACGGTCTGGGCGCTCACCGACCCGGCCTGGAGAGAGTCGCGCGAGCCGCGCAACACCGTCATCCTTATCGACGTCTCGCCTTCCATGTCGGCACACGACGGAGCACAGGGGCTAACGCGCATCGAACAGGCCATCGCCTTCGCCGGCAAGATCGAGCGAGCCGCCGCCGAGGACGACAGCATTCTCCTCGTCGGGCTGTCCACCACGCCCGTGGTCGTTCGCGCCTGGAGCTCGGCAGATCCCGCGTGGCGCTCCGCACTCGAGGAGGTCGAGGTGACCGAGGGGCAGGCGGACATCGCGCAGGGGCTCAGGTTCGCGCGAGCGGCGCTCACAGGCCGCGACGGAGGCGAGATCTGGATCCTGAGCGACGGCGCCTTCAACCTGGAGGAGTCGAGAGCACGCGACGTCGAGGACGTTCTGACGAATCTCGAGAAGTCGGGGATCACAGTCAACCATCACAGGTGCGGCAGGCAGGACGACAACGCCGCCATCATCCGCTTCGCCCTGAGACAGGACCTGCGTGACAGGATGCGCTTCGTCGGACAGCTCGAGGTCGCGAGGTTCTCGCAGGGCGGGCACAACGCTCCCCTGCCCGTCCGTCTCGAGGTCCGATCGGGAGGCCATCCCGTCCTCACCCGCAAGCTGGAGCTCTCCAGCGAGAGCGAGAAGATCTGGCTGGACCTGCTCAGCCCACCGTCACGCGAGATCGAGGCCGAGATCGAGCCCGAGGTCGAGGGACGGGATCACCTCGAAGCCGACAACCGGGCCACCGTCACTCTCCCCGAGGAGACGGCCCTCAAGATCCTCGCCATCTCCAGGGGCAACACGTACCTCCAGGCCGCACTCCTGCTCAGCCCATCGTGGGAAGCCGAGTGGATCGGGCCGGACGCGTCACCGTCACTGGACGAGTACGACGTCGTGATCCTCGACGGGGACGCGTCGCTTCCGGACGTGGAGACGCGTGGCATCCTGGCCATCCACCCCACGGGAGAGAAAGCGATCTTCGAATCGGACGGGGTGATCGAGATGCCCTCGTTCGACACGTTCGACCGCGAGCATCCCATCACCAGATGGACGAACCTCTACAACGTGAACATCGGCTCGGCACTGAACCTCGTCACGGAAAAGGACGACAGGATCATCGGCAGGAGCAAGGAGGGGCCCCTGATGGTGCTCAGGGAGCCCGAGGAGGGACCCCGCCTCATCGCCCTGGCATTCGAGCTCTCGGCGAGCGATCTTCCCATGCGGGCGGCCTGGCCGCTGCTCTTCCTCAACACGATCAACTATCTCGGCGGGGAGAACCTGGAGGTGGCGTCGTCCAGGGCCTCGCCCCGGGAGTCGAGGATCGCCCCGACGTGGATCCGGGGAACGAAGCACCACGGCAGCCCGCCCGCGAGCTCGCCGCGAAGGCCTCCCCTGTGGCTCGTCATCGTCCTGGGCGTGACCCTCCTGTTCGCGATGGAGTGGTTCACCTACCACAAGCGCATCACGGTGTAGCCAAGATTCCTGGATCGTGGCGCGGAGGTCAGGCGGAGCCGACGGAGCGACCTCCGTCGACGTTGACGATGTGGCCCGTGATGAAGTCCGGCCCCGCGAGCAGGAAGTGCACCGTCTCGGCCACGTCCTCGGCCGTCCCTGCACGCTCGAGCGGGATGCGTGCCGTGTGCGCCTGCCGCTTCTTCTCGGGGTACCAGTCCGGATACAGGACCGCGCCAGGTGCGATCCCGTTGACCCGGATCGACGGGGCGAGCTCGAGGGCCAGGCCGCGGACCAGCATGTCCACCCCGGCCTTCGAGACGTTGTAGTGCAGGAACCCCTTCCACGGGATGCGTCCCCCGATGTCGACCATGAGCACGACGGAGGCATCGTCGGACCTGTCGAGCAGCGGCAGGCATCGCTGCACGAGGAAGGCCTGGGCCTCGCAGTTGACCTCCTGCATGCGCCTCCACTGCTCCCGCGTCAGATCCCGGAAGGCCACCTTCTCGAAGATGGAGGCCGATGCCACGAGATGATCGAGGCGGCCGAACGTCTCCTCGATCCCGGAGACCATCGCGTCGACCTGGGAGGGGTCCGAGAGATCGGCCTCGAACGGACGCGCCCGGACGCCGGACCGCTCCAGCTCCGCGCACAGGAGGCGGGCCTGCTCGCCGCTCGTCATGTGGTGGACGGCCACGTCGTGGCCCGCCGCGACGAGCCTCCGGACGATCGCGGCGCCCACGCGCACCGCACCGCCCGTGACCAGGGCCACCCTGGATCCGGGGGATGTTGGTGAAGCTGCATTTATGTCCGCCGCCATGGACCCTCCTTGAAATCGCCGAGTCAGGCACTTGAAATCTATCTCTTTACATCATATTAATGCGATGGGAAGACTTGCAAAAGGGGACGGAACTCTCGTATTCTCGCGGGCGCGCCAGGTCGAGGCGCCGGTTCCCCGGTTAAGGAGGAAGCCCATGACCCGGATGAATACTCTTGCAGCACTCGCCGCGATGGCGCTCGTCGTCACGAGCTGCGGCAAGGACGTCATCATCGACGTGGATTCCCTGCCGGCCGGCAACGCGGCGGGCGTGGCGGCGTCTGGCACCTTCGATTTCAACGAGGTCATCTCCTCGAGCGACTGCCCGGCCACGGCGGCCGGCGTCACGCTGCCGGTGGAGACCGACACCTGGACCTCGACCGCGACGCTCCTCCAGGACGAGGGCTACCTCAAGATGGACCTGGCCGGGGGGTCCGGACGGCCTGGCTTCGCGATGGACGGCGGGATCTTCTGGCACGGCAACTTCAGGCTCGGCGGCACGTACTACTACAGCGGATCGTCCGTGACGTTCATCAACCTGATGGACGGCCGCTTCACCGAGGGCGTGGACGGGTTCGAGGGCACCACCACCATCCGGGTCCAGGCCACGGACTCGACCGACTGCGAGCTCACGGTGGAGTTCACGGGGACCCGACGCTAGCCTCGAGAACGCACCCGCCTCACCATCGCATCCAATCCACGACGGCATCATCGAGCAGCGCCGGCACTGGTGCGTCCGGAAAGATGTGTTATGTTCCCCGTGCGGCCATGAGGCAACTGCCCGTCATCCTCGCCTGCCTGCTCGTGCTCCTCGCGGGATGCAGCAAGCCCACCAAGGGCGAGTGCGATCCGTCCTGCGGGCCCGACGAGCACTGCGAGGAAGGCGAGTGCATCCCGTACTGCGATCCCCCGTGTCCTGCGGGATGGTACTGCTACCATCCCACGGGAGCGTGCTTCTTCGGGTCCCTGCCCGACGCGCTCACGGACGGCGACTGGGAGCCGGAGTCGCTGTGCGGCGCTCCGGACACGGACGGCGACTGGATCCCCGACGACGTGGAGGGCGAGGGCGACGAGGACGGGGACACGATCCCGAACTTCGAGGACGAGGACAGCGACGGCGACACCATCCGCGACGAGCACGAGGCCGGGGACATCGACTGCGACACCGACCCGTGGGACGACGACGGGGACGGCACCCCGGACTACCTGGACCTGGACAGCGACGACGACGGCATCCCGGACGAGGTGGAGGCCGGCGACTCGGATCCGGACACGCGGCCCAGGGACACCGACGGATGGGGACATGCCGATTTCCGGGACACGGACAGCGACAACGACGGGATGGGCGACGCCAGGGAGGAAGAGGAGGGCACGCAGAGGCTCGAGGCGGACTCGGACGGCGATGGATACGACGACATGACCGAGATGGCCTCCCTCGTCGCCGACCCCCTGTCGCCGGATTCAGTCCCGCCTGCCGAAGAGCGCATCTACACGCTCTTCTATCGTGGGAGGAGCGCAACGGAGACGTTCCTCTTCACCCTGCTGTACAAGCGGACGGACGTGTTCTATCTCGTGGACGCCACGCACGGGGCCTCGTCGGCCGTCGAGGCGGGCAAGGCGGCGCTCGGACCGGCCGTCGTCCCGGAGATGAACATCCTGTTCGACGGACTGCGCACCGGCGTGGCGCACTTCACGGGGTGGAGGATGCCGGACGTGTTCATGGAGGCCTCCTGCCGCCGCCCGTTCGTCGGCCTCGCCAGGCTTTCGGACGGCCCTGCATCGGACATGGTCGCCCCGTTTGCGACCATCCCCCGCTGTCCGGAGCCCACGCTGGGCTCCTCACTCGTCGAGGGGCTCTTCCAGGTCAGCGGCGGAGGATCCGACAGCCTGTGGCCACCGGAGGAGGCGTGCAGCGAGGGCATCGGAGGGGCGTGCTTCGACCCGGCTGCGAGGAAGATCCTCATGATCCTCATGCAGGGTGGCTTCCCCGACTCGACGCCTTCGGGCTACGGCCCGTACCACTCGCTCGAGCAGGTCACCGCGCTCGCCGTCGACCAGGGAATCCACGTCGTCGGCCTCGTGGCCGCCGACTCCGAGTCGGATCCCGCGTACGGTCCGCTCGCCAGCCTGGCCTCGCAGACGGCGGCCAGGGACCTGTACGAGCGTCCGCTCGTCTACCTGCTTGGCAGCGGCGGCGAGGATGCCGGGATGATGCTCGTCTCGGCCGCGCAGGACGTCGCCACCCGGATGCCCCAGGACGTGACCTTCGACGCCGTTGATGAGGACGACTGGCCCACCGGGCTCGCGGACGTCGACGCCACGGCCCTCGTCATGAGCGTCTACCCGCAGGACTGGAGCCCGCCTCCCGGCATCGCTCCGCTCGAGGCCTGTGACGGGATGGAGATGAGGACGTTTCTCGACTGCGTGCCCGGCACGGAGATCGCCTACGATGTGTACTTCCGCAACTACGCGCAGGAACAGACCGTGAGCGGCGCCATCTACGGCGTGACGCTGGAGCTGACGGGGGCGGACGGGTACCTGTTCGATCGCATGGCCGTCCGGTTCATCGTGCCGGCCCTGAACGGTGATTCCACTGAAGAATAGTGAGGACTACTCGGTGGGCTGGAACTCGTAGAGGCCGCCGGAGCCCTGGACCTCCATCTGGTCGTTGACGGTCCCGACGCGCTCGAATGTGGACTCGGCGCCATCAGCGTCCAGGTCGCCCCTGGCGCGCGCGGTGAACAGCGCAGCGCTTCCCACCGAGCCCGGGCAATTGGACTGGAACTCGTACGCATAGTAGTGCGGGTCCGCGATCGAGAACTTGAGCGCGTTCCAAGTCTCGGTGGTGTTCCACGTCGCGGTC
>JAFDER010000612.1 GCA_019310245.1 Deltaproteobacteria bacterium | reverse complement strand
CCTCCCGATCTACGAACCGGCGGGCAACGGCTGCTCCTGTTCCGCCGGTCCTGAGTGCAGCAGCCCCGCAAAGCACCCTCGATGGCACAAGGACCTATGTGCGCACGGGCTCGAGTCCGCGACGACGGACCCCATCCTGATCCGGCGGATGGCCGCAATGTGGCCGGCGGCGAACATCGCCATCCGGTGCGACGGGCTCGTGGTGATCGACGTGGACGGCGACGAGGGACGAGCAGAGTACCGTCGCCTCCTAGAGGAGCACGGTGGCGTTCCCGAGACACTGATGCAGAAGACCGCGCGGGGCGGGCACGTCTTCTTCGCCTCCGACGACGCGGACTCGTATCTGAGCCGGGCGAGGTTCCTGCCCGGCTTGGACATCCGCGCCGGCAGGCACGCATACGTGCTGATGGCGCCTTCCCGTCACGCGAGCGGCAAAACCTACCGTTTGGTCAAGCGCGAGACGGAGATCGTCGTCCTCCCGCCTTGGCTCGACGCGATCCTCCCACGGCGCACAAACCCCACTCTGCCCACCGGGGCACCGCCGATCCCCGTCCCTACCCACGGCCAGACGCCCTACGGTCGCAAGGCACTCGAGGGCATCGCGGCGGACTTGGCCGCCACACCAGACGGCGCCCGCAACGACGGCCTGAACCGTCTCGCCTTCCGTGCTGGACAACTCGTCATCGCTGGCCACCTAAGCGAAGAGGACGCACATGCCACCCTCGCGAAGACGGCCACGGATATCGGACTCGGAGCACGAGAGGTGCTCAAGACATGGATGAGCGGGTTCCGCTCCGGACTGAAATGCCCCGACTCGAAGACTCCAACTCCCCGAGCCGAAGTGGACCAGCCGCTCGCCACGGTCGGAAGGGCCGCAGAGGACACCATCATGGCAAAGGACGCTCAGCAGGCCGGCGGACCCGCCTCTCATGGAGACAAGGATCTCCCTTGGCCCGCACCACTCGGTCCCGCGGCGTTTCACGGCCTCGTGGGCGATGTCGTGCGGTTCATCGACCCCGAGACCGAGGCCGACCCGGTCGCCGTGCTCGTGCAATTCCTGGTCTGCTTCGGGAGCGTCATCGGCCGCCGCCCCCATTGGGTCGTCGAGTCACACCGCCACGGCATGAACATGTTCATGGTCCTCGTGGGGCGATCCTCACGGTCGAGGAAGGGGACCTCCCTGCGACACGTCCGCGCGCTGTTCCGCGGGGTGGATGCCGCCTGGGGCGACGAGCACATCAAGAGCGGGCTGTCCACTGGCGAGGGACTGATCTACCACGTCCGCGATGCATCGACCACGTGGGACGGAGAGCAGGAACGCGAGGTGATCATCGACCCCGGTGTGCAGGACAAGCGCCTCCTGCTCATGGAGGACGAGTTCGCACAACCGCTCAAGGTGATGCAGCGGGAAGGCAACACGCTCTCCCCGGTGGTTCGACGGGCGTGGGATGGGGACAAGCTGTCCACCCTCACAAAGAAGAACGCGATCTGCGCCACCGATACGCACGTCTCCCTGATCGGTCACATCACGCGCCAGGAGGTCCTTCGTCTCATCACGGAGACCGACGCCACGAACGGCTTCGTGAACCGCTTCCTGTGGGTCTGTTCCCGGCGGTCCAAGGAGCTGCCCTTCGGGGGCAAGTTCCACGAGAAGGACACGCGGGAGCTGACCTCACGGATCGCAGGGGCAGTTGGATTCGCTCGCCAGGTCGATGAAATCGGGATTACCGAGGCCGCCAAGAAGTTGTGGGAGGGGGCGTACCACGAGCTGACGGCGGACGCGTCCGGCTTCTTCGCATCCGTCATCTCGAGGGCGGAGGCGCAGACGGTGAGGCTTGCCTGTTTGTATTCCCTGCTCGACGAGAGTCACACGATCGAGGTCTCCCACCTTGAAGCTGCACTTGAGGTCTGGCGGTACTGCGAGGACAGCGCCCGGCATGTCTTCGGCGGTCTTCTGGGGGACCCCGTCGCCGATCGGATCCTGAAGGGGCTTCGGGCCGCGGGTGACAAGGGTCTCCGGCTCACCGAGATCAACAAGATCCTCTCCGGCCACCTCACCAGTGAGCGGATCGCGTCGATCGTGACCGCGCTCAAGAGCCAGGGCCTCGCGGAGGACCGGGTCGAGAAGACCGGTGGCAGATCCGGGACCCGGTGGTTCGCGACGACCCTTTTTCCGCTGATGGGTATTTGCTTAACTCCACCTGCCCCTATATCTTGTGGTCATGGCCGTAGCCGCCTCTCAGCTTCGG
>JAFDER010000611.1 GCA_019310245.1 Deltaproteobacteria bacterium | reverse complement strand
GCAGGAGAGGTGGAGCCACCTGTCGAAGAGGCCGATGAACGACATCATGAAGCGGTAGAACCAGGGGGGTCGGTGGGTGGTCGTGCTCATGACTCCACCCCCTGCTTCTGCAGGCAGTCCCGCAGGGACTGCCGCGCCCGGTAGATGAACACGGCCAGGCTGCCCTGGGAGATGCCCGCAGTGGAGCAGACCTCGTCGGGCTCGAGCTCTTCGAGCTCGCGCAGGACGAATACGCGGTGAAGGCTCTTCGGGAGGTGGTCGATGCAGAGCTGCAGGATGGCGCGCAGCTCGGACCGCTCGGCGCCGTGCTCGGGATCCAGCACATCGAGCCCGTGATTGGGATCGGAGCGCCAGACCCCGAGGTCGGTGAACCACGGATCGTCGTCCCCGGCCGCGGCGGGCTGGTCGGCGTGGTGCCGCTCGCGCCAGCGGAAGTGGTCGAGGATCTTGTGGCGCAGGATGCCAACGAGCCAGGTCCGCAGGGAGGACCTGCCCTCGAAGTCGGCGATCTTGGTGATCGCGGTCACGAGGGTGTCCTGCACGAGGTCCTCGGCGGTGGCCCTGTCGCCGGTGCGGGCAAGGGCGTAGCGCAGGAGCACATCACCGTGCTCGAGAAGGTCGTCCTGCGTCGCCTGGCGAGGTTGTGGTGGAGCGTTCCTTCCCATTGAGCCTTCTCTAGCATCGCTACCCGTAAGGCTCAATCGCCGCTGGAGGAGTGGTTCCTGCCCAGAAAACGGATCAGGCCGTCCACGGAGGCCCATCCCGCCCCGAAGACGAGGGCCAGGACGCTGGCCACGAGGAACGGGAACGGCGCCTGCTCGGTGAACGCGGTGAACGAGGCGAAGGCCTCGCCCGCGTGCGCCGAGAAGATCGCCATCATCATCACGAAGGTCAGGATGGCGGCGACGATCCTCGTCCCGAGACCGAGGGCGAGAGCGACCCCGCCCAGCAGCTCCGTGGCCCCGACGAGGACGGCCGTCAGGAAGGGCGCGGGAAGGCCCAGGCTCTCGAAGAATCCCGACGTGCCCTCGAGGTGCGTGAGCTTCCCCCACCCGGTCTGGATGAAGAAGCCTCCATAGAGGAGGCGCAGCGCGAGAAGGACGACGGACTGGCCGTAGGGCTCGGCCCGCCTCAGCGCGCTCGTGGTCGAGCGCCAGGCGGCGCTCCACCGGGTCATGTCCTCGGGCTTGAGGTGTATCGGGATCAGGGTGTCCTGTGTGGTTTCCGAAGTGCTCATGATGAACTCCTTTTCTTGGTGAGCCAGCCGCGGCCGACCCACGTGCCGAACCATTCGCTGACTCGAGCGCCGTCCAGCTCTCGAGTCAAAATCTCATCGCTGGCGATGCGTTCCATCGCGCCGTCCAGCGATGAGGTTTCCTGGATCGCGGCGAGGATCGCGTGGGCCTCCCCGGCGATGGCCTCGACGTGCAGGCTCAGGTCCTGGCGGAAGACGGCGACGAACCGGGAGGGATCGTCGGAGGGCGGCTCCAGCTCGCCGAGGGCCTCGTCCTCGTCCGCGCAGCGCCAGATCTCGTCCGCCGGCGTGCGCAGGGCGAGCATGTGCAGGTGGGGCTGGAGTGCGAGGGACGCATGCGACAGGTCGGCGGGAGGCACGGGGGCTTGCTCCGCGGCCTCGAACGCCTCCATGAGCGCGTACTCGAGGCGGGCCATGTCCTCGGCATGCACGGGATGCGGCACGAGGTCCGGGTGCTTCGCGATGAAGTCGGCCAGGGATCTGCCCAGGTGGCGGAGGGTGAAGCTCGTCGATGGAACCTCTTCGAGGTAGGCCTCCATCAGGATCCAGAACGGCTGGTCGCCCAGGAGCAGGCGCAGGCCGGGAAAATCCTCCTCGATGGACTCGAGCAGGCGGTACCAGTACTGCCGGTGGTAGAGCTCGAGCCTCTCGATCGGCCTGAGATTGTGCGAGGGCGTGATCAGGTCCTCCGCCGTCGCGGCGAAGGCGGGGGAGACGTCGCCGCCTCGCTCCGGCAGGTCGGTGCGCTCGCGGCTCGGGCCGTAGACGGGCTCGCGCAGGGCCGCCAGGAAGCGGCGCTGGATGTCGAGGAGCGTGGCGTCAGACTGCATGGGCGAGCCTCCCTGCCGTGTGGTCCCAGTACCGGGACGCCTTCAGGGCCTCGGCGTGCACCTCCTCGAAGGCAGGGATGCGCGCGTCCCACTCGAGCAGGGTCGGCGTGGGGCCGGCCAGCTCGATGGCCCGGGCGTAAAGCTTCCAGACGGGATCGATCACGG
>JAFDER010000161.1 GCA_019310245.1 Deltaproteobacteria bacterium | reverse complement strand
GCCAACCAGGTGCCCATCGAGGTCACCACGGACCTGCGCGACGACCTGTCCGACCTCGTGGACACGGTCTCCGAGTTCGTCGACTACATCGAGCCCAGCGTCGCGGGCGGCTTCCCGGACCCGGGCGACCCGTCGATCATCTGCGTCGGCGGCCTCGACGTGGCGGACATCTACGACCCGTTCGACGGCCGGCCCGACTCGTTCACGGCCATCCTGCCCGGCACGCCGGTGTGCTTCGACATCTACGTGAAGCAGAACTGGACCGTGGCCTGCGGTGACGACCCGCTCACGTTCCTGTGCGAGATCGACGTGATCGGCGACGCGCTCACGGTGCTCGACACGCGCGACGTCTACTTCCTCGTCCCGCCCTGCCACTACGATCCCGACATCCACTAGAAGCCCCCCACAGCATCCTCCCGCATTCGCGACCACGCATGCCTCCCTCCGTGCACTCCGGAATTTGCATGCTATGTTTCCGGGAGGGGAAACATGTTGCGGCGCACGCTCACCATCCTCGCCATCTGCCTCGTGCACGCCGGGTGCTCCACCTGCTCGATCTGGGACGAGTGCGAGCCGGGAGACGTGCGGTCCTGCGACTACGAGGGTTGCGGGGACTGCCAGATCGCCCGGCAGGTGTGTCAGGACAACCATCAGTGGGGCCGCTGCGAGTGCGTCTCCGGCGGATACGACTCGTACACCCATGATCTCTACGATCCCCACCACGACATCTCCCTGGAGCCCGACATCGAGGAGGAAACGGACCTGGACACCGAGGAACACGATGTCGAAGACCTTGATCTGGAAGACGGCGACCTCTCCGACATGGAGACGTCCGATCCTTCAGAAGACGAGGGCGACCGCGATGCCGAGGACCCGGGAGCCGAGGAAGAGGACGCGCCGGAAGATGGGGGAGGATCGTGAGAGGGCCGTGGCCCGCCGCGCTGGCGTTCGCGGCCCTGGCTCTCACGCCTGCGAGAGTGATCGCATCACAGAATGACGTCGAAGAGGAGGGAAAGGAAACCCTGCTGCTACATGCCGGCTACTCCTACAACTGGGACGCGAGCCGGATCACCCCGGCAAAGGTGGCATCATCGGCCAAGAGCCGGAAGAATGGCGGGATCTTCCTCCTGGTGACGGGGAGCGTCGCCATGACCCTGGGAGCAGGGCTCATGATCGGCGAGTCCGCGGTCAAGCCCCGACCGGGCGACGTCAGAGTCTGGAGCAAGACGGGATGCTGGATCTCGTTCGTCTTCGGGATGGCACTCGTTCCGCTCGGCCTGCACGCCGCTGCTGCCGGGATCGGCATGATTGCAAGAAGCAAAGGCCACGACAAGCTCGCCAGCGTCATGAGCATGGAAGGTCCTGGACCAACCTGGATGGCGTGGCACTCGGAAGGAAAGGGGTTGCGCATCGCGGGCAACGTCATGGCGATCATCGGCAGCGGATTCCTGTCATTGAGCCTGGCGACATCCGTTCCATACCTCACCTGCGACAGGTGGGAGTGCAGTGCGTGGCCCGAGGTGGGAGAGTGGCAGGGGAGCGGAGGCAATCCGACGGGTATTTCACCCATCATCTTCGCGGCAGTCGGGGCTTTCCTCTCGACGCTGGGCCTCACCATGATGGTCGCTGGGTACGCCATGCAGGCGAGGTTTCTTCATGACCGGCACCAGCAGGAGATCGGGCAGGCGAGTGGTCCGATCGCGCTCACACTGTCCCCGACCGGGCTGTCGCTCGTCTGGTAACAGACGCATCCTCCGCGTTCATCACATGATCGATGTGAAACATCAGATATTGATGCTATAGTTCCGCACATACTAAAAAATTGAACGGGCAGGGAAAGCCCCGATCCAATCATTAGAGGAGGTTGCGATGAAGAGCATGATGAAGAGCGGGGTCCTGATGCTGCTGGCCTGCGGGTGCATGATGGCTGCCTGCGATCAGGACAACGGGACCACGGATGGCACCACCGACACCATCGCCGAGCCGACGGCCGACGTCACTCCTGACGCCGAGCCGGAGGTCGTGGACGAGCCCGTGCCCGACACCACGGAGACCTACAGCGTGAGCGGATCGACATCCCGCGACGTTTCCACATGTCCGCCGCTGGCCGGCGGGGTCGGGACACTGTGCCTGAGCTTCCGGACGAGCTGCACTGACGCGGGCACCGAGGTGGTTGCCGCCTCGGTCCCGAGTTTCGATCTGGCCATGTTCTCGACACCGGCGGACTGGACGGCTGCTGACATTCCCAACGGCTCCTACCAGCTGTACGCCTACCTCGATGACGACGAGTCCGGCTGCGACGGAACGCTCACCTCGGGTGACATGTTCTCCGGCGACGGTTGCGTTGCGGTGGAGGTCGCCGGCGCGGACGTGACCGGCGTCACCATCCTTTTCAACAACAAACAACCGTAGATCCAGCTGGACGGGGAGGGCCGCTGCGCCGAGCCGCTACGGCCAATCCGAGTCGCACACCGTGCCCATGAGCATGGTGAGGGTCTCCTCCTCCCAGGGAAGAACGACGATGCGCGTGGCGCAGCGGCGGTTGCCGTCGGGAACGGCGCCCTCGATGAGATCCACGTGGGGTGGGCAGTCGACGGTGCAGGAGTAGCCGTCATGGGACACGAGACCCACGACGATCGAGTCGGGGTAGATGAGCGGCTCGGCGCGGGCGCAGAAGCACCCGCAGCCGTCCTCCTCGAGCGTGTAGACGTCGGGCCCCTCCCACTCGACGAGGATCTCGCCAAAGGGACCGAATTCGCGCATCACGGGATCGGCGGGCTCGCACTCGAGACACGCGCACTCCCCCTCGGGCACGTCGGCACAGTCCATGGTGCAGGGAGGCGGGAACCAGAGGAAGCGCCGGGAGTCGTCCATGCTCCGTCCGTGCAGTTCGGTCAGACCCTCGTGCGACCAGTCCATGTACGCGGGGTCGAAGCCCGAAGGGTTGACGAGACGGAAGATGATGGGCTCGTGCACGCCGTCCGGCCGTCCCGAACGTTTCGAGCCACCACACGAGGCAACGAGCAGAGCCGCGAGCAGGAAAGCCTCTGGACGCACCATCGAACAAGGATAGCACGAGATTCCGGCGTGCGGGGATGGGATTCGAGGTGGCGTGGGGGCAACTAGGAGGCCGGTCAGTCCGCGGTCTCCTTCTTCGAGCGCTTGAAGAACTTGGAAGCGCGCTTGACGACGCCTTCCTTCTCCGCCTTCTTCTTCTCCGTCTTCTCCGATGTGTCGGGGATCCACTCGATGACGCTCATGGGTGCATTGTCGCCCGTACGTCTGCCGAGCTTCATGATGCGCGTGTAGCCACCGTGCCGGCCCTTGAAGCGAGGAGTGATTTCGTCCATGAGCTTGCCCACGGGATCGGTGCCCTGTCCGTCCTCGGTGAAGTGGTCCCAGGGCAGGAACGAGCGCAGCTGGCGGTAGACCGAGAGCCTCTGCTCGCGCAGCTCCTGCTTGAGCTTGCGTGAGTCCTTGGCGAGGGCGGGCTCGGCCCTCTTGGCGACCGTCACGAGCTTGTCGGCGATGCGGCGCAACTCCTTGGCCTTGGCATCGGTCGTGACGATCCGCTCACGGATGATGAGATTCATGGCAAGGTTGCGGAACATGGCCTGCCTGTGAGACGGATTCCGTCCGAACTTCCTGCCGTCCTTGAGATGACGCATGGATCTAGCCCTTCTTCTGGTGCGCCTGCCACCGCTCGAGCATCTTCGGCCAGTTCTCCAGCTTCATGCCGAACTGCAGGTTCATGGAGGAGAGGATCTCCTTGATCTCCTTGAGGCTCTTGCGGCCGAAGTTCTTGGTCTTGAGCATCTCCTGCTCGGTCTTCTGGACCAGCTCGCCGATGTGGCGGATGGAGGCGTTTCGCAAGCAGTTCATGGCACGCACGGACAGCTCCAGCTCCTCGACGCTCTTGAAGAGGAATTCGTTGCCGAAGTCTTCCTGTGGCTCGAACGTCGGCGCCTCCTCCGTGGCGGCCTCGTCGAAGTTGATGAAGATGGTCAGCTGCTCCTTGAGGATCTTCGCCGCGTACGCCATCGCATCGTCCGGCCTGACCGTGCCGTTCGTCCACACCTCGACGGTGAGCTTGTCGTAGTCCGTGGACTGCCCCACGCGGGCGTTGAGGACCTTGAAGTTCACGCGGGAGATGGGACTGTAGAGTGCGTCGATCGGGATGTACCCCACGGGCAGGTCCTGCACCTTCGCCTTCTCGGCGGGCACGTAGCCGCGGCCGCTCGTGACGACGGCCTCCATGCGCAGCCTGCCGCCCTCGGAGAGCGTGGCGATGTGATGGTCCGGGTTGAGGATCCTCAGGCGCGATCCCAGGTCGAAGTCCCCGGCATTCACCTCGCAGGGCCCCTCGCGGTCGATCCGGATGAACTCCATGCGGTTGTCGAACGACTGGATCACGACCTCCTTGAGGTTGAGCACAAGGTCGGTGATGTCCTCGATCATGTCCGGAAGGGAGGAGAACTCGTGAGTCGCACCCTCGATCTTCACGGCCGTGATGGCGGCACCCTGGAGTGAGGACAGGAGCACCCGCCTGAGTCCATTGCCGAGAGTGATCCCGTATCCCCTCTCAAGGGGCTCTGCCGCAAACTTGCCGTACGTCCCGGTGAGAGTGGCGGAATCCACGGCAAGGCTACTGGGCTTGATCAGGCTCTTCCAGTTCACTGTGTTGGTCGTAGGGG
Organism: Deltaproteobacteria bacterium; assembly: GCA_019310245.1. Lineage (GTDB taxonomy): Bacteria > Myxococcota_A > Polyangia > DRWM01 > DRWM01 > JAFDER01. The sequence continues at coordinate 2,747 of JAFDER010000161.1, read as the reverse complement.
CTTCCATTGCCATCTCCTACCTCGAGTAGAACTCGACGATGAGCTGCTCACGAATCGGGATGGTGACTGATTCTCTGTCCGGCATCGACTTGATCTTGCCGACCCGCTTGTCCTGGTCGACCTCTATCCACGCGACGGTCTCGAGGCTCTTCGAGAACTCGAGTGCCGCATCGACCCTTGTCAGCTTCTGCGAGCGCTGGCGCAGGGTGACATCGTCGCCGGGGGTGGTGAGGTACGAAGGGATGTTGACCCTTTTACCGTTGACGACCACGTGGTTGTGCCTCACGAGCTGTCGAGCGTCGGCGCGGGTCTTGGCGAAACCCATGCTGTAGACCACGTTGTCCAGCCGCCGCTCGAGGATCCGCAAGAGGTTCTCTCCCGTGACGCCCTTCTGCATGTCAGCCATCTTGACGTACCTGCGGAACTGCCGCTCCATCACGCCGTACAGGGAGCGCACCTTCTGCTTCTCCCTCAGCCGGATGGAGTAGTCGGACGGCTTGATCCGCCCCTGGCCGTGCTGGCCGGCGCGGTAGGGCCTCCGCTCGTAGGAGCACTTGTCGGTGAAGCAGCGCTCTCCCTTCAGGAAGAGCTTCATGTTCTCCCGACGGCAATGCTTACACTGGGGTCCTGTGTCCTTGGCCACTGGTCCTTCCTCCTACACCCGCCTGCGCTTGGGCGGGCGGCATCCGTTGTGGGGAACGGGAGTGACGTCGCGAATCGACGTGATCCTCAGACCTGCGATCTGGAGCGCGCGGATGGCCGACTCGCGGCCTCCCCCCGGCCCGCTCACGCGCACGGAGATCATGGACATGCCATGATCCATGGCCTTTCGCGCCGCCTCCTCGGAGGCCATCTGGGCCGCGAACGGCGTCGACTTCTTGGAGCCCTTGAAGCCGCGTGTCCCGGGACTCGACCAGGAGATCACGTTGCCCTGCGGATCAGCGATCGTGATGATGGTGTTGTTGAAGGTGGTCTGGATGTGAGCAACCCCGACCGGGATGTTCTTCCTGACCTTCTTCTTGCCCTTTTCCTTGCGTGGAGGCATCTCTCTTCCTCACCGACCTTACTTGGTCTTCTTCTTGCGTGACATGATGGTGCGCCTCGGACCCTTGCGCGTGCGAGCGTTGGTGTGGGTGCGCTGGCCGTGCACGGGCAGGCCGCGCCTGTGCCTCAGCCCCCGGTAGCACCCCAGGTCCATGAGCCTCTTGATGTTCATCGAGATCTCGCGCCTCAGATCGCCCTCGACCTTGTATTCGGAATCGATCACGTCGCGGATGCGCTTGACATCGGTATCGGAAAGGTCCTCGACCTTCTTGTCCTCCGGGAGCTCCGCCTTCACGCAGATCTCATTGGCCTTCGTCTGGCCGATGCCAAAGATGTAGGTCAGCGCGATCCGGACCAGCTTCCGGCGGGGAAGGTCCACTCCAGCAATGCGTGCCACTTCGTGTCCTCCTACCCCTGGCGCTGCTTGTGCCTGGGGTTGACGCAGATCACACGAACGACGCCGCGTCGCTTGATGATCTTGCACTTGTTGCAGATCTTCTTCACTGAGGTGCGAACCTTCATCCCAGGATCTCCTTTATGCTCGAGAACACCTCGTCGGGCCCCCGGCCGCCGCCGTCGATCTTGCGGCGCAGGCCCTGCTTCTCGTAGTGGTCCTGAAGAGGCGCCGTCTGGGAATGATAGACCTCCAGCCGGCTCCTGACAGTCGTCTCGTTGTCGTCCTCGCGCTGGACGAGGCCCTTGCCGCACTCGCACGTGTCCGGGGATGGTGGCGGGTTGAACTGCAGGTGGTAGATATTGCCGCACGCGGAGCACGAGCGGCGGGCCGTGAGCCGTCCGACGAGCTCCTCGTCGTCCACGACCAGGTCGACCACGTGATCGATCTTCTGGTCGATCTCGGCGAGCATCCGGTCGAGGCTCGCGGCCTGCCCCAGGGTCCTGGGGAAGCCGTCGAGGATGAAGCCGTTCGAGCAGTCATCCCGCACGATCCGCTCCTTGACGATCCCGACGACGAGATCGTCCGGGACGAGCTTGCCCGAGTCCATGTACCCGGCGGCCTTCTTGCCCAGAGCCGTGCCGTCCTTGCGGGCGGCCCTGAGCATGTCTCCGGTGGAGAGCTGGGGCACGGAGCACTGCTCGACGGTCTTCTTGGCCTGCGTGCCCTTCCCTGCTCCGGGCGGGCCGAGGAATATCAGGTTCATGCTCATCTCACGCCTCTTCGTTGGCTATCCCTTTCGCCGCCCGCGGATACGGGCGCCCTTGGGTCCGGCGAATCCCTCGTAGTGCCGCGTGATGAGATGCGCCTCGATCTGCTGGACCGTGTCCAGCGCGACGCCGACGACGATCATCAGGCTCGTCCCGCCGAAGTAGAACGGGACGTGCAGGTTCGACTGCAGGAGGCTGGGCAACACGCACACGGCGCTCACGTAGAGGGCCCCTCCGAACGTGATCCGGCTCATGACACGGTTGATGTACTCCGCGGTCTTCTTGCCGGGTCGTATACCCGGCACGAACGCACCTTGTTTCTTGAGGTTGTCGGCGACGTCTTCCGGCTGGAACGTGACCGCCGTGTAGAAGTAGCAGAAGAAGATGATCAGCAGGACGTAGATGACGTTATAGACCCAGGAGCTCGGAACCATGAAGTTCTGGAGGTCCTGCATGAACGGTATCTTGAAGTTCGCGAGGGTATTGGGGAACATCAGGATCGACGAGGCAAAGATGGGCGGGATGACCCCCGCCTGGTT
>JAFDER010000012.1:419-22367 GCA_019310245.1 Deltaproteobacteria bacterium | reverse complement strand
AGGGCGATGAATCGGGAAAGTCTACGGGATGATGAGGTCAAGGTCCAGCGAGCCGAGCTGCTGCGTGCCATTCCTGCCGATGTGGTAGAGGTTCTCGTGCCTCACCCCGCCCGTGCGCGGGTAGTAGAGGCCCGGCTCCACGGTCACCACGTCCCCCACCTCGAGGACCACATCGGGGCTCGAGAGCGACGGGGCCTCGTGGATCTCGAGCCCGAGTCCGTGGCCCAGGCCGTGGAAGAAGCCGCGGGGCCGCGAGCCCTTCCGGTCGGTGCTGAACCCCTCTTTTTCGAGGAACTCCACCGTGCGTGAGTGGATCTCGGCGCCGCGCGCACCGGGACGCAGCATGCGCGCCGCCCTGCGCTCGGCCTCTCGCACGGCCCTCGCCATGGCCGCGAGCCTCCGCGAGGGCGTGCCGCGCACCACGGTCCGCGTCTCGTCTCCGTGGTACCCCGTCTCGAGGGAGCGGGGGAAGAAGTCCATGATGATCGCGTGATCCGCGAGGATGGGGCCCGAGCCCGGGTGATGCGGCAGGCAGGACTGCTCGGGCCGGCCGGCGATGATGAGGCCGGCGGCCTGGTAGCCGCGCGAGAGCAGCGCCACGCTCACCTCGCTCTTGAGCCTCTCGCTCGTCAGCGGCTTGCCGTCGAGAAACAGGCGGCGGCCGCGCCTCTTCGCCGAGGCGATCATCGCCGCGGCGATCAACATCCCCTCTTCTCCGGCGCGCTGGCAGCGCCGCATGGCCTCCACCTGCCTGCGCGTCTTGCGCCTGCGCCTCGGCACGAACGGTCCGGGCACGATGACGGGCGTCACGTCCATCTGCTCGAGGTGCGAGAGGTAGAGGGCGGGAAACGTGGCCGGGACCTCGACGCGCCGGGCTCCCCTGTCCTGGAGGGCGAGCGCCGCCACGTGTGCCGGCGAGACGGGGGCCGTGAGCCTTGCGCGAGCCCGCCTGGCCAGCGGCGTGTACGCCAGGCACCTGGTCACGCGGGCCGTGCTCCGTCCCCTGTCCAGCTCCAGGTCGCTGAGCACGAGGAAGCTCTCCCGGCCCACCTGGAGCCAGATCACGGGATCGGGCGCCCTGAATCCCGCGAGGTAGAGCAGATCCGGGCTCCTGCGGGTGCTGTCGATGATGAGCCGCGCCTTCATGGTGGAGTGGATAAGTCGATAGACCACTTTCTGCTAATATGCCAGCCATGTCCGTCGTCCCTGGGATAGAGGTGCTGTGCCACGAGAGCCCGGAGCTGGTGCGCGGCAGGAAGGTCGCGCTCCTGGCACATGCCGCGAGCGTGGACCGCGCGTTCGTGCAGAGCTGGGATCTGCTCCGCTCGGCAGGTGCCCGGCTCGTACGCGTCCTCTCGCCCGAGCACGGCCTCTGGGCAGAGGCCCAGGACATGGAGGCCGTGCAGGGCGGTACGGTCATGGTCGGCGGCCGGGAGGTTCCACTGACGAGCCTGTACGGAGCGGACGCCTCCAGCCTTGCCCCCGGCGGCGGGGATCTCGATGACATCGAGCTGCTGGTCGTGGATCTCGGCGACGTGGGAGCGCGCTACTACACCTTCGCGGCCACGGCCGACATGGCCGCCGCCGCCTGCCTCGAGCGCTCCATCGAGGTCGTGGTGGCGGACCGTCCGAATCCACTGGGTGGCCTGGTGCACGAGGGAGGCGCGTCGATCGAGCGGCGGTTGAGGTCATTCGTCGGTCACTTCGAGGTGCCGGCGCGGCACGGCCTCACGCTCGGCGAGCTCGTGCGATCGAGCGCGGGTCGCGCGGGTCGCGCGGACGGTCTTCGCATCATCGAGGCGAAGGGATGGAGCAGGTCGGCCGATGGCTCGTCGAGCGCCCCGTCCTGGATCCCTCCGTCGCCCAACATGCCGACCCTCGAGACGGCGTGGGTCTACCCGGGTGCCTGCCTCGTGGAGGGCACGGACCTGAGCGAGGGGCGCGGCACCACGAGGCCCTTCGAGACCGTCGGGGCCCCGTACCTCGATGGCGAGGCGGTGGCATCGCTCCTGACCGCCCTGCCGCTCGAGGGCGCCTCGTTCCGGCCCCTTCGTTTCAGACCCCTGTTCCAGAAGCATGCGGGCGTGACGTGCTCGGGGCTGTTCGTCCACGTCACGGACCGGGCCGCGTTCAGGCCCCTGAGGACCTACGCGGCACTTCTGTGGGCGGCACGCCGCGTCGCGGGCGAGAGGATGCACTGGAGGCGGGACGCGTACGAGTTTCGCTCCGACGTGCCGGCGATCGATCTGCTCTGGGGCAGTCCGGATCTGCGCCAGGCCATCGACTCCGGCGCCCCCGCACGCGACATCCTGGCCATGCCGGACGAGGCGGAGCGCGAGTGGGAGGAGCGGCGCTCCGCGCTCCGGCTCTACTGATCGCCTGGCGGCCCGCCGGCGCACGCCGCTGTCCGACGTCGTCATGAACGGGTAAGTGCGCCTTCGTGCAGGGGCTGCGTCGCGGCATGGCGATTGCTCATGCTCGCAGGGTGGCCTGCAGGAGGCAGGCTCGATGAAAAGGAGGTGAGTGATGGAAGGAGTGACGAAGGGGACATCGTATGCGCTCGTGATGGCGATCCTGCTCGCGGCCGCGCAGGCCGGGGCGTTTCCCAGCAAGGCGACGAGCAGCGCCCCGGTGGCGAAGGACAAAGGGCAGGACCTCGGCCTCGAGGGGGTCGTCAACATCAACACGGCCAGCCACGATCAGCTTGAGCTCCTGCCCGGCATCGGCCCGGGCAAGTCGCAGGCCATCGTCGCCTACAGGGTCAAGAAGCCGTTCAAGGACCCGAGGCATCTCGTGAGGGTCAAGGGCATCGGCCGCAAGACCCTGAACCGCATCATGCCCTTCCTCGTGGTCAAGGGCGCCACCACGCTCAAGAAGAAGTCGAAGTGAAACCATCCTGTCTTTGTTGTGCTTGTTGAGCCTTTCACCCTCGTGTAACATCGTCGTACTTTCAAGGTAAACAGCGGCGCGCACGCTTGGGCGGGGTCGGGTCTGGAATGGTGTGCGCCGACGAACTGAGCCGGAGGTTCAGGGATGTCGGACGAGCCCGAGATCACCGTCCATGTGGATGAGGATGTCCGTGTCGAGGACGTACTCGATCGCGATTTCTGCTACGCGACGATCCGGAAGCTCCGCGCCGAGATCGACTCCATTGATGATGACGGCCGCGCGGGCTTCCTGTGCTTCGCCATCGGATGGATCTTCGAGCGGCAGCTGGGAGACACGCAGCAGGCCGCGACGCATTATCAGGAAGCCGTTCGGCGGGATCCCGACCTGGTGCCGGCGCTCCGGGCCCTGAGGCGGAGGGTGCTCGAGCAGGGCAACTGGACGCGCTACCTGCAGCTCATCGACCAGGAGTTCGAGCAGACCCGGAGCGATGCCCTGCGCGCCCAGCTCCTCGTCGAGAAGGCCGAGGTCCTCGACACGCAGCTCGACGACGCGGAGGGGGCGCTCGATTCTCTCGACGCCGCACTCGAGGCTGATCCGACCTCGATCCAGGCGCTGTGGCGCCTGGAGAGCCACCACCGCTCGAGGCGCAACGTGCCGGCTCTCGCCCGGACGCTCGACAGGATCGTCGAGGTCCTGCCGGCCAGCCGGCTCCGGCGCAACGTGCGCTACGAGGCCGCGCGGCTGCGCGAGGTGGTGCTCGACGACCCCGTCACCGCCACCAGGGGCTACGAGGAGATGCTTGCCGACGAGGAGGCCGATCCCCGGGCCCGCGCCGCGCTCAGGCGTCAGTATCTACGCGCGAAGGCGTTCGACAAGCTCGTCGAGGATCTGAGGTCCGAGGCCCGGGGCCTGGAGGGGCACGAGAAGGGGCGGGTGCTCTACACGGTTGCCAAGATCCTCAACGACAGGATGGGCGAGCTGGTCGAGTCGATCAGCGCTCTCGAGTATGCCCTCGAGGCCGATCCGGATTCGAGCCTCGTGATCGGCGAGCTCGTCAGGCTCTACCCGCTCGTGGGCAAGCTCGAGGGACTCGCATCCTGCTATCGGAAGCAGATCGACCTGTCCTCGGATGCCAGGGAGAAGGCTGCACTGTACCACAGGCTCGGGCAGCTCTATGACGACCAGCTCAGGGACGACGAGAAGGCGGAGAAGGCTCTCGGCGCGGCTCTCGAGGTGGATCCCGAGAACCGTCCTGCACTCGCCTCGCTGGCGATCTTCTACCAGAGACGCGGACGACTGGACGATCTCGTGACCTTGCACCTCAAGGAGGCCGAGACCACCGAGAGCCCCATGCGCTGCGCCCTCGCGTTCCATCGCGGCGCCGAGATCCTCGAGGGAAAGGGCGATGACGCGCGGGCGGCCGAGCAGTACGGGAGAGCGCTCGAGGCCCTGCCGACCTTCGTGCCGTCGTTCAACGCGCTCGAGCAGCTGCTCGAGAGGCTCGGCGACCACGAGAAGCTCGCCGGGCTCCTGCGCGACCGCGCAGGCAGGGAGGACAACCCCGTGCTCAAGGCCCGCATCCTCGCCCGCGTGGCACGTCTGCACGAGGAACAGCTCGGAGACCGCCAGGGAGCGATGGAGGTCTACCGCGGGATGCTCGAGGTGGATCCCACGAGCTCGGCGGCCGTCGGCGCGCTCGTGCGCCTGACGCGGGAGCTGGAGCAGTGGGAGGAGCACGTGGAGTTCCTGGGCCTCGAGGCCGATTTCACGGACGACGATCAGCACGTCGTGAGCCTCCTTCTCAGGATGGGCGAGATCCAGGAGCAGAAGCTCGGCCAGGAGCTGGAGGCGGTCGAGACGTACCGCAAGCTCATGAGCGTCGATCCGTTCTATCCCCCCGCGATCAGGAACCTGGGAAGGCTCCTGCATCGCCTCGCCCAGTACGACGAGCTCATCAACCTGCACAGGCAGGAGCTGGACGTGACCACGGAGGCAGACGAGAAGTCGCTCCTGCACTACAAGATCGGCAAGATCCTCGAGGAGCGGATGGACGATCTCGACGAGGCGGCGTCCGCCTACAAGGCGGCGATCTTCGAAAACCCGCGCAACTTCGCCGCCTCCTGGTCCCTGTACCGCATCTTCCTCAAGCGCGAGGACTGGCTCAGCATCATCGACATCCTGGAGAACGAGGCCAACGCCCTGCCCGAGGGCGTGCAGCGCGCGCTCGCTCTGGTGCGCATCGGGGAGCTGTGGGAGGAGCCGCTGGAGCGGCTCGACATGGCCGCGGACGCCTACATGCAGTCGTTGCGCGTCTACCCGGGTTGTCGCGAGGCGCGCGAGGCGCTCATCCGGCTCAGCGAGCAGGACGGCAACTGGGACTACCTCGCGGACCTGCTCTACCAGGAGTTCCAGACGAGCGTGGATGCGCACGAGCAGTACAGGCTCGCCATGCAGCTTGGCGAGCTCGCCCTCGAGCGTTCCAACAACCCTCGCAAGGCCATGGAGTGGTACATGAAGGCGCTGGAGCTCCAGCCAGGATCCATGGCCGCCCTGCGCGGCACGGAGCATGCCCTGCGCGCCGCGGGCGAGTGGAGGTCGTTCCTCGAGGTCCAGCGAAAGCTCATGGACCATGCGCAGGACGAGCAGTCGTGGCTGGCGCTCTTTCATGGCGTCGAGATGCTCGGTCACCTGCATCTCAGGGGCGCGAACCGCGACAAGGAGACGATCCTTCCCGACGCCGACGAATTCGACTTCTCTCGCGAGGGGGTCCTGGGCGATCTCCTCCTCGAGCGCCAGATCCTCGAGGGCGGGGATCCGGGCATTCTCCTGAGGTACTTCGAGGCCAGGGGGAAGGGAGAGAGCCTTCCCGCGTCCCTGCGCACGGGCGACAAGTTCGAGAGGGCGTGCGCCCTGCTCAGGGTCGGGATGGCCGACGAGGCCATGGACGTGCTCGAGGAGCTCGCAGATGAAGGACCTGGCTCGCTCCTCGCGCTCCTGCTGATCCAGCGCATCGCGGAGCACGGAGAGGATCACGCCCGCGTCGTCGAGATCTCCTCCCGGCTCGGCGATCTCTTCGAGAAGCCCGCGTTCAAGGCCGAGAGCCTCGTGCGCCGGGCCGCCGCGAGGCTTGAGAACCCGGAAGAGAGGCAGAAGGGGATCGCGGATCTCGAGGAGGCCCTGCGGCTCGATCCGGAGAACGCCGAAGCCTTCACGTCCCTCGTCCAGGCCATGGGCAGCGAGGCGAGGTGGGACGAGCTCGTGGGCAAAGTGGGCGAGCTTGCCGACAAGGTCGAGGACAAGGAGCGCTCCGTGGACGTGTTCGGCACGCTGGGCAGCCTGCAGTGGAAGAGGCTGGGCGACCCCACGGCCGCCATCAAGAGCTTCAACCGCGTCTTGAAGCACGACGCACGCCATGCTCCGACCCTGATGAGCCTGCTCGACTTGTACACCGAGCAGGAGCAGGAGAACGAGGCCATCACCGTGGCGCGGCATCTCATCTCGAACACGGACGAGCAGGAGCTGTTCGTCGAGGCCTCGATCAAGCTCGCCGACCTGCTCGTGGGCGAGGACCGCGATGTGACGGAGGTGGCCGAGACGCTCCAGGGAGTCCTTGACAGGGATCCAGACAACAAGGCCGTTCTCGAGAGGATGGCGAGCCTGTACCGGAAGAGCGGCGATCTGAAGAGCGCGCGCGACGCGATGCAGCGTCTCGCCTCCCTGGAGGAGGATCCCGGCAAGCGGGCGGCCCTGCTCGTGGACCAGGCGGAGATCGTGCACCTCGAGGGAGGCGGCCATGACGCGAGCTTCGAGCTGCTCGGAAAGGCCCTGGACGAGGATCCGGGCTCCGAACGCGCCATCGGGCTCCTGTGCGACGTGCTCGGCAGGGCGAGCAAGTGGAAGCTGCTCACCGACGAGCTCAATGCCCACCTCGAGAGGATCGACGAGGACGACCTGGAGGTGCGCTCCCTGATCCTCACCCAGCTCAGCTCCATCTACCAGGATCACCTCGAGGACGATCGCAAGGCGGCCGCCACGCTCGAGCAGGCGTTCGAGCTCGATCCGTCCTGCGGCGAGACGGGCAGGAGGCTCGTCGACGGCATGGCGGCGACGGACCGTCTCGAAGAGGCTCTCGAGGTCGGCCAGCGCATGCTCGAGGACGCCCCCCTCTGCTTCGAGGTCCTGCCCCGGCTCGTCGAGCTCTGCGAGCGCAAGGGCAACGCGGTGCGCGCCGGTCTCCTGGCACAGGTGCCGTTCTACTTCGACATCGCCGACGAGACGGCCACCAGGCACGCCGCGTGGCTGCGCAGCGTCGGCAGGGATGCGCCTCTTGGCCCCATTCGGGATGCGGACGTGGACAGGCTCCGCACGGACGCACCGGACCACCCTGCCAGGCGGATCCTCGAGTGCCTGGGACGACCGGGCAGCAAGGTCCTGAGAAAGAACCTCAAGGAGTACTCCGTCGAGCGCGGCGACAGGCTCACGGCGGAGCACGAGCAGGGTGCCATCCTGGTGGCCGAGTGTGCCCGAGCGGCCCACTTCCTCGGCGTGGGCGATCACGAGGTCTATCTCATCCCCTCCCAGGGCGCGGAGGTGGTCGTGGAGATGCACGAACCGCCGGCGCTCCTGTTCTCCGTCATCGTCACCGAGCTCAGCGAGGTGGAGCAGCGGGTCCTCGCGGTCCAGGCCTTGTGCCAGGTCCGCTTCTGCTCGGCGCCTGCCCACAAGCTCGGCGCGGCCGAGCTCGAGGAGCTGTTCATCGCGGCGGCGCGCCTCTTCCACCCGGACTTCGCGAGCGATGTGACCGGAGTGAGGCGCGTCGATGAGCTTCGCAAGGCGCTCGATGCCGTCCTGACGAAGAAGCAGCGCAAGGAGCTGAAGCCCCTTGTCGACGAGTACCGGGATGGAGGATGGCTGGACTTCGAGGAGTGGCACTTCGACATGCAGGCCACGGCACTGCGGCTGGCCCTGCTGGCATGCGGCGATCCGGGCGCCGTCCTCGATGCGATCAAGAAGCGCGACCCCGAGCTCCTCGGCGTGCCGCTCACGAACGCCCATGCGCGTCGCAAGGCGTTCGAGCGCTCGGACCTGGCCATGGCCGTCCTGAGGTTCATCCAGGATCCCGAGACCGTCCAGCTCTGGACGCGCTACAGCGGCAAGTCGGAGACGCGCTGAGGCGTGGGTCGATGCCCGTGCCACCCGCGACGTGGGTGATCGCACCCACGCTGCTGGTGCTCGTCGCGTGCGGTCCGGCGGCAGTCCGTGTGGTGGAGCCCGGCGAGGGGGTCGGCCCTCCGGTCGTCCAGACCGCCGCGCCGGAGCCCGTTGTTCCCGCTGCTCCGCTCCAGCACGGACGTTCGACGGTCAAGGAGCTCTTCGAAGACCTCGTCCAGGGCTTCCAGCACAAGAACAGGCAGGAGCTCGCCTCGCTCTTTCCGCCGGAGGCGGTCATCGTCGAGGTCCTCGTCTGCCCGAATGCCAGCTTCCTTGCCGAGGAGGTCCAGCACAACATCGAGGAGCTCGACGAGATCCTGCTCGAGCTCTCGAACGTGAAGCTGGAGTTCGTCGGGATCGCTCCGCGAAAGGGCAAGACCTCGACCTTCGCGGCCGGGACCTACGTGGAGGACGGCTGCACGGCCGGTGTCGACTTCACTATACGCGAGGTGGTGGTGACGGTCCGGATCACCGAGGGGGGCGTGGTGGAGGAGGAGACGGACGGTTTCCTGGTGCTGCAGGTGGGCGGTGGTGGTCCGTGGTATCTTGTCGGTCCCGACTGATCGATCCACCGTACTTCCCCACCCGCTGCCCCGAGCTAGCCGTGAGCTCGCTCCGAGCCTCCCCCGTGGCCCTGAGCTTGCGGTGAGCGTCTCCAGTCGTTGACCCTGTTCAACCGCAGCATGGGCCGGGGGCGCGGGGCTTCAGAACAGCGCGCCCTGGCCTCCGGACTTGATGGGGATGTCCAGGTGCTCGTAGGCGTGGCGCGTCGCGGTGCGGCCCCTCGGCGTGCGCTGGATGAATCCCTGCTGGAGCAGGTATGGCTCGTAGACCTCCTCGAGCGTGTCGCGCGACTCCCCGAGCGATGCGCTCAGGGTCTCGACGCCCACCGGACCGTTGTCGAACTTCTCGATGATGGTGCGCAGGTAGCGACGATCCATCTCGTCGAGGCCAGCCGTGTCGACGTGGAGTCGTTCGAGGCTCTCCTCGGCCACGCTTGCCGTGATGCGCCCGTCGGCGAGCACCTGCGCGAAGTCGCGCAGCCTGCGCAGGAGGCGGTTCGCGATGCGGGGGGTGCCGCGGGCCCGGCTCGCGATCTCGAGGCTCGCGGCGTCGTCCACCTCGATGGCGAGAATCCGCGCGGAGCGACGTACGATGTGCTGCAGGTCCTCGGGCGGGTAGTAGTCCAGCCGGATGGTCATTCCGAAGCGGGAGCGCATCGGGGCTGTCAGCAGCCCGGTGCGCGTGGTCGCCCCCACGAGAGTGAAGGGCTTGAGGTCGAGCTGGATGGACTGGGCGTGGGGACCGTCGCCCGTCATCACGTCGAGACGATAGTCCTCGATCGCGGGGTAGAGATTCTCCTCCACCACGGTTTGCAGCCGGTGGACCTCGTCGATGAAGAGCACGTCCGCCTTCTCCAGCCGCGTCAGCAGTCCTGCAAGGGTTCCCTTGTGCTCGATGGCCGGTCCGGACGTCCTGTGCAGCTCGGTGCCCATCTCCATGGCCACGATGTATGCGAGCGTCGTCTTGCCGAGGCCCGGCGGGCCGCACAGCAGCAGGTGGTCGAGTGGGTCGTCTCGCTCCCGCGCGGCCTGCATGAAGATGCGCAGGTTCTCCTTGTTCTCGTTCTGGCCCACGAACTCGTCGAGAGTGCTAGGCCTGAGGGCCGCGTCCAGGCCCAGCTCGTCGATCCCGCCATGGGGGTCGAGCGGACCTCCTCTGTTCTTCGGATCCGTGCTCATGCCCGCCTCATGAGATCGTCTTGAGGGCCTCGCGGATGAGGGTCTCGAGGTCCGCCCCCTCCGTCTCCAGGTCCTTGACGGCCAGGGCCGCCTCGCGCGCCTGTGCCGGCGAGAAGCCCAGGTGCTCGAGTGCGTGCGTGAGCTCCGATAGCGTCCCCCCGAGGCCTGCCCGTGCGGCCGGGGCCTCCTTCTCCAGCTTTCGGACCTGGTCCTTGAGCTCCACGATGATGTACTGGGCGGTCTTGGGACCGATGCCCGGTACGGCGCGGAAGCGCTCCGCCTCGCTCCGGCTCAGCGCGCATGCCACCTCCTCGGGTGCGAGCGTGGAGAGGATGTTCATCGCGAGCTTCGGACCGATGTTCTTGACCTTCTTCAGCATCCTGAACGCGAGGCGGTGGCCACGCGTGGGAAAGCCGAAGAGCGTGATCGCATCGTCACGCACGAGCGTGTCCACGTGGAGCGTCACCACCTCGTCGCCGCAGGCGGGAGCCGCGTTCGCCGGGACGTGGACCTCGAAGCCCACGCCTCCCACGTCGAGGATCAGGGTCCCGTCCCCGGTGCGCTCGACCACCTTCCCGCGCAGGAGACCGATCATGCCGGCCACGTTATCAGATCCGGGTCCCGTTGGCGAGAATCAGCAACCCGCGTTGACGGCCGCTCCACGTGCCCTTATAGTTCTTTTCGAAGGGCCCTCTGTCGGGTTCGAGATGAGGTAAGAAAACCAAACTCTACAAAAACACAGCCCCGGGATCTGTCCCTGGCCGTGGTGTGCAAGCCCGGACACGCTTCACCGGGAAGCCTGAAGCGGTCATCACGGAGCCCACCTTGGCTCAACTACACGGGGTTTGGTTTGAACACCTCGACGGCTCACATGGTAAGGCCCTTTACCAGAACAGGACCTGCTGTCCGCCCCAGTCCTCGGCAACGCCCTCGTGCAGGATCGTGGTGCCGCCTCTTCCCTCGAGAGCGGCCTCCATGGTGGCATCGTCCGTGACGATGACCTCGCGGCCGCCTCCTTCGAGGAACTCCACGGCCGCGTTCACCTTCGGGCCCATCGATCCGGGCGGGAACTGCCCCTCGTCGAGGAAGCGCCTGGCCTCGGCGGGCGTGAGCTTGCGCAGGGGCCTCTCGGTGGGCTTTCCGAAATCGATGGAGATGCGGTCCACGGCCGTGAGGATGACGAAGAGGTGAGCCTTCACCTCGCGCGCCAGCAGGCTCGCGGTGTAGTCCTTGTCGATCACCGCCTCGACCCCCTTGAGCGAGGAGTCCTGCAGGCGCACCACGGGGATGCCTCCCCCCCCGCCGGCGATGACGATCTGGTCGTCCCCGAGCAGGGAGCGCACCGCGTCCGCCTCGATGATCTCCTTCGGGTGGGGTGACGAGACGACCTTGCGCCAGCCGCGACCCGAGTCCTCCGTCATCTTCCAGCCCTGCTTCTTCATGAGCTGGCGCGCCCTGTACTCCGTGAAGAAGGGGCCCACCGGCTTGGTGGGATTCTCGAAGCCGGGGTCGTCGGAGTCGACGACGACCTGCGTGACCACGGTGGCCACCCGTGCCGCGATCCCCCGCCTCGTGCACTCGTTGTAAAGGGCGCTCTGCAGGAGGAACGCCATCGATCCCTGGGTGTTCGCCACGCACATGTCCAGGGTCACCGGTGGCACCTTCGTCACGCTCTCCTCGACCCGGATCATCTCGATACCGGCCTGGGGGCCGTTTCCATGGACGATGAGCAGCCGGAAGCCACGCTCGATGACGCGCATCAGCGTCTTGACGGCCCGCTCGGCGTTCCCGATCTGCTCCGCCAGCGTGCCGGTCTCGTGTGCGCGGATGAGGGCGTTTCCGCCGAAGGCGACGACGGCGACGGGATTGCTCATGGGCCTACCCTCCGAGCCGGGATCTCTCGTCCTCCAGGATCGACCGGAGCGAGGGCTCACCGGCGTCCGTGAGGGCGTAGAAGGCGCGCACGACGGGCTTGTCCACCTTGATGTTTGCGCCGAGGTCGGCCGGTGTGGCGCTCAGCACGGCGTCGCAGGGAACGGCGTTGATCGTCTGCTCCAGCTCCCTGACCTGCTCGTCGCCGTAGCCCATCGCGGGCAGGACGGCGCCCAGGTGGGGGAACTTTTCGTAGAGGCCGCGGATCGTGCCGACGGCGTGGGGCCTCGGGTCCGCGATCTCCGCCGCTCCGACGATCTCGGCCGCCACCTTGGCGGCGCCGAAGGGCATGTCGCCGTGGGTGAGCGTGGGGCCGTCGTCCACGAGCAGCACGCGCTTGCCCCTGAGGACCTCGCCTCCCGGCACGGTCACCGTGGAGTCGCCGCGGACGATCCTGGCGTTCGGGTTGTGGACCCGGGCGTTGTCGATGATCTTCTGGACGTCGGCTTCTTCGGCTGTGTTGATCTTGTTGATGAGGATCACGTCCGCGGCCAGGAAGTTCACGCGGCCCGGCCAGTGCGTCAGCTCGTGGCCCGCGCGGAACGGATCGGCCACCACGATCCACAGATCCGACTTGTAGAAGGGCGTGTCGTTGTTGCCTCCGTCCCACAGGATGACGTCGGCCTCCTTCTCCGCCTCGTGCAGGATGGCCTCGTAGTCCACTCCTGCATAGACCACGTTTCCCTGCTCGATGTGAGGCCTGTACTCCTCGCGCTCCTCGATCGTGCACTTGTGCGTGTCCAGGTCCGCGGGCTCGGAGAAGCGCTGGACCCTCTGGGCCTCGAGGTCGCCGTACGGCATGGGGTGGCGGATGGCCACGACCTTGAGCCCCCACTTCTTGAGCACGTCCATGATGTAGCGCGTCGTCTGGCTCTTGCCGCATCCCGTGCGCACCGCGGTGACTGCGATGACGGGCTTCGTGCTCCCCACCGCCGTCTTCTCGTGGGCGAGCAGGCAGAACGTCGCCCCGCCGGCCACGGTGCGCGCCGCCAGGCCCATGACCGTCCCGTTCGCGAGATCCGAGTAGGCCAGATGGACCTCCTCGACCCCCTTTTCCGCCATCAGGGATTCGAGCTCCTCTTCATCCACGATGGGAATGCCATCGGGGTAGAGCCTGCCCGCGAGCACGGGCGGGTAGCTTCGGCCCTCGATTCCCATGATCTGCGTGGCCGTGAAGGCCACGACCTCGAAGTCCTCGTTGTCCCTGAAGTAGGTGTTGAAGTTGTGAAAGTCCCTGCCGGCAGCGCCCAGGATGATAACGCGTTTTCCAGCCATGACGAGCTCCTGTCGTGCGGATGTGGCGTCGAGAGGCAAAAACCCCGATAGTAGGGGCCCGCCGGCCGCTGTCAAGCCGCACCTCCATGTTGCAACGTCTCGATCTTGGGTCTAGTGTCTGGGTGCGATGCAACGCCCGCGCACATGGCTTGTCCCTGCGGTTGCGGCCGTTCTCGTTCTGTGCGCGAGCGGCTGCCAGGGGAGGCAGATCCCGGGGCCGCCCACCCACGACGTGAACACGGATCCGGATGCGGATCCCGTCGACGTCCCGGGGGAGTCGCTGGACCCCGACGTGGAAGTGGATCCTCCACTGCCCGACATGGTGGACCCGGACGCGGAGGACGAGCGGCCCGACGCACCCTGTCCGCCAGAGGGGCCCGTGGGCGCGCCGTGCTCGGAGGCGGGCGATTGTGGCGAATCCATGGACTGCCTCCTCGAAGCCAGCCACGTCTACGATGGCCTGATGTACGTGGACTGGCCCTCGGGCTACTGCATCGAAGCGTCGTGGACTGCGGGCTGCGATCCGGACGAGCCGACCGCCTGCCCCGAGGGTGCACGATGCGTCCACCTCGGTGCCTCCGAATGCGAGGACCGGTGGGCCTGCCTGGACGCGTGCGCCCCGGCGGACGTGGCGGGCGTTCCCTTCCCCTTCAACGCCTGCTGCAGACCGGGTTACCGGTGCGATCCTGGCCTCTCGGTGTGCCTGACCGGATGCTCGAACGATCGCGAGTGCTGCGAGTCCTGGTCGGACACCGATGGTGACACGGAGCGCGACGCCGGGGAGGTGACGCTCGATGGCGCGTGCACCCGGACCTGCGACACGGAGACGTTCGTCTGCAGCGGTGAGGGAGGCGGGACGTACGCTTCCGCCTGCACGATCGACTCCGATTGCCCCGACGATGCGTCCTGCCTGCCCGAGGCGTGCAGCTCCATCTACGGGCCCTCGTTCCCCGGCGGCCTGTGCATCCGGGAGCGCTGTGATCTCGCGGGCGTTGACTGCGTGGCCGGCGGCGGTGCGTGCGTGGATCTGGCTGTGGGTGGTGTCTTCACCCCCGTGTGCATGGCGGCCTGCGCCACCGGGACGGCGCCCGGAGACGGCGCGCATCCCTGCCGCGGCGAGTACGCCTGCGTGCCCGCATGCGACGGCGGCTGGGTGGGGGCCCCTCCCTCGGGCGGAGAGGACGGCTGGTGCTTCCCCGCAAACGCATCCACGGCGGCCGCGGACACGCTCTACGCGCCGTGCTCGGCCGATGATGAGTGCCATTCGCCGCTCGGCCTCGGCCTCTGCCTGACCACCGCGGGGCAGAGCCGCTGTTCCATCGCGTGCAACGCTTCCCTTGCCCGTGACCACGACCTGTGCGGCGCGCCCACGACGGGCGGCGGGTTGCCCCCCGGCGCGTGCTGGGCCTGCAAGTGCCACAAGGCGTGCGACGACCCTGCATCTCCGCTCTCGTCCGATGCGTGCGGAGCGTCCGGCGCACTGGCCTGCTACTCGACCTCCGCCCTCTTTGGCGAGATCGCCTACTCGGCCGCGGCGACCGCTCCCCCGGGGCTGTGTCTGCCCGCATGCGCCGATGTGGATGACTGCACCGCGCTGTGGGGCATGCCGCTTGTATGCGACGTGGTCTCGGGCATCTGTTCATAGCTCGATCGGCCCTCGACGCCACACGATCCACTGTGTATAAACGCACTCGATGGCAGGCAAGGAAAAGCCGGCGGCTTCCCTCGAGGAGCTCAAGGCCCACAGGGCCCGCAAGCGCGACGAGCTTCGCGAGGCCGGCGTGCACCCCTACTCGAATACGTTCCGGCCGGAGCATCACGCGCAGGACGTGAGGAACCGGTGCGCGGACGCCTTGCCGTCCGATCCGCCGAGCATGGATCCCGTCAGCGAGGTCCGCTTCCGGCTGGCCGGCCGCGTCATGGTGCTCAGGAGCTTTGGCAAGGCCGCCTTCCTCGACTTCGAGGACGTGACGGGCCGCATCCAGGTGTACGTGAAGAAGGACGTGCTGCCCGACGAGGAGTTCAAGACGTTCAAGAAGGTGGACGTGGGCGACATCGTCGGCGTCGAGGGCTTCGCGTTCTTCACCAAGACCGGCGAGCTGACCGTGATGGCCGAGCGCATGCACTTCATCACGAAGGCGCTCCGGCCACTGGCGGAGAAGTGGCACGGGCTTGCCGACCCGGAGGTGAGGTTCAGGCAGAGGTACCTCGACCTCGTCATGAACCCGGAGCTCAGGCAGGTGTTCGCGGTCAGGGGCCTCGTCCTGCGCACGCTGCGCGAGTACCTCGACGCGCAGGAGTTCGTGGAGGTGGAGACTCCCATGCTCCACCCGATCCGCGGCGGTGCCAACGCCCGGCCCTTCACGACCCACCACAATGCCCTGGACATGAACCTGTTCCTGCGCGTCGCGCCAGAGCTCTATCTCAAGAGGCTGCTCGTGGGGGGCTTCGAGCGTGTCTACGAGATCGGCAAGTGCTTTCGCAACGAGGGCGTGAGCAAGCGCCACAATCCCGAGTTCACGATGCTCGAGTTCTACGAGGCGCACACGGACTACGAGGGGGTGCTCAGGCGCTCCGAGGAGATGCTGCGCCACGTCGAGCAATGCGTCCACGAGCGCTTTGCGCACCTGAGGGCGAAGCGGCAGTTCGACCTGCAGGGGCCGTGGGAGAGGATGGAC
Source organism: Deltaproteobacteria bacterium (assembly GCA_019310245.1). Lineage (GTDB taxonomy): Bacteria > Myxococcota_A > Polyangia > DRWM01 > DRWM01 > JAFDER01. Next base: position 6,640 of record JAFDER010000012.1, on the reverse strand, counting down.
ATGCGCGAGGCCGTGGTGAAGCACTCGGGCGGCCTCGATCGGGAGACCATCGACGACGAGGTCCGGCTGAGGGACTGGTACGAGGAGCACACGCCCGTGGACATGAGGGTCACGGGCTACGGCGAGATGATCTTCGATCTCTTCGAGAGGTACGCCGAGCCGGCGCTCGGACAGGGCCCCACGGCCATCCTCGACTTCCCCGCCGCGGTCTCTCCCCTGTCCAGGCCGTCGGATGCGGATCCCCGGTGGACGGAACGCTTCGAGGTGTACCTTGCGGGCCGCGAGATCATCAACGCCTTCAGCGAGCTCAACGACCCTTCGGTGCAGGCCGAGAGGTTCGGCCGGCAGGTGCAGGCGCACGACGGCGGTGACGAGGAGGCCATGGATTTCGACCATGACTACATCCGGGCGCTCGAGGTGGGCATGCCTCCTGCCGGCGGCTTCGGCCTGGGCATCGATCGCCTCGTCATGGCGCTGTGCGGACTGGACTCGATCCGCGAGGTGATCCTCTTCCCGCTCCTCAGGCCGGAGTCCAAGTGACGGACCCCTCTGCGTTTCTGCCCATCCTTGGCGTGATCGTCGCAACCATCCTCGCGGGCATCCTCCTCAACCTCGGGATCTGGTTCATCGTCATCCGCTTCTTCAAGGGCCTCGCCTCGCGGATCGGGGTGCACGTCTATCTCGCGGTGCGGCAGCTTGGCGGGAAGCGCTCCGGCTACGTCTCCGCCACGGCGCTCGTCGCGATGTGGGGGATCTCGGCCTCCTCATGCAACCTCATCACCACGCTGTCCGTCATGGGTGGGTTCGGGGAGGACCTCAAGAGCAAGATCCTGGGCACCAAGAGCCACGTGGTCATCGATAGCCCGGGCGGGGAGGTCTTGGAGTACGAGCAGATCATCGAGGGCATCTCCTCGATCGAGGGCGTTGTCGGCGTGGCGCCGTACATCCAGGGCGAGGTGATGGTACGCAGTGCCGTGAACATCTCCGGCGCCGTGCTCAGGGGGATCGACCCGGCCCTGGCGGGAAGGGTCACGAGCCTGGATGAGACGATAGAGAAGGGCAGCCTCCAGTACCTCGTCGAGCCGGATCGCATCATGAAGGACGGCGTGTTCGGGAAGCGCTGGAAGCCCGTCGTCGTCGACGAGCAGGAGGGCAACGAGCCCGGTGCGGGCCGCGCCCCTCCCGGACAGGCTCCGCCGAGGGAGCCCTCGCGAGAGGACGGGCCGAGTGATCGCCCCCGTTCCCTGACGGAGGTGCTCGACGAGGCGGTGCGCGTCGTCGAGAGCGATGACGGGGACGCGGGCCGGCGTCCCGGGGTCACGCCTCCCACCCTGCCCGGGGTGATCGTCGGGCGCGAGATGGTCAAGAACCTGAGCCTGTACCTGGGCGACGAGGTGAAGCTCATCTCTCCCCTCGGCGAGCTCGGGCCCACGGGACCGATGCCGAAGAGCAGGACCTATCGCGTCGCGGCCGTCTTCTTCTCGGGCATGTACGAGTACGACGCGAAGAACGTGTACGTCACGCTGGAGTCCAGCCGCCGGTTCCTCGGCATCGAGAAGGGCGTCACGGGTCTCGAGGTGAAGGTGCGGGATCCCGACAGGGTCGAGGCCGTGACGGCGCGCATCGAGGAGATCATCCGTCCCCTGGACCTCAGGGTCAGGCACTGGAAGGAGCTCAACAGGAGCCTGTTCTCGGCCCTCCTGCTCGAGAAGATCGGCATGTTCATCATGCTGAGCGTCATCGTGGTCATCGCCTACCTCATCATCGTGACCACGCTCTTCATGATGGTGATGGAGAAGACACGCGACATCGCCGTGCTCAAGACGCTGGGGTGCAGCGAGTGGTCCATCTACCGCATCTTCCAGATCGAGGGACTGATACTGGGCCTGAGCGGCACGTTCATCGGCGTGACCCTCGGGGTGGCGCAGACCCTCGGCCTGAAGTACTTCGGCGTGCCGCTCGACCCGGACGTGCACTACATCAATCAGCTTCCCGTCCAGATTGACGTCTGGGAGGTGACCATCGTCGCCGTCGCATCGCTCGTCATCTGTCTGCTCATCACGATCCTACCGGCGTATCGGGCCAGCCGGCTGACCGTGGTGGACGGGCTCCGGTTCAAGTGAGGGAGGAAGCGCCATGGCGCTCGTATCCATTCGCGGGCTTCGAAAGAGCTTCCAGCATGGCAAGTCGTCGATCGAGGTCCTCAGGGGCATCGACCTCGATGTGGAAGACGGTGAGATGATCTCCATCGTGGGGACCTCGGGGGTCGGCAAGTCGACCTTCCTGCACGTGCTCGGGACTCTCGACGAGCCGACGAGCGGCACGATCAAGTTCGCCGGGCGCGACATCACGAAGATGAGGGGCCGGGAGCTGGCCCGCTTCCGTAACCAGACGATCGGGTTCGTGTTCCAGTTCCATCACCTCATGCAGGAGTTCACCGCGCTCGAGAACACGATCCTGCCCGGCCTCATTGCCGGCCTGTCCCGCCGCAAGCTCGAGGAGCGGGGCCGCAGCCTGCTCGACGAGGTTGGCCTCTCCCACCGTCTCACCCACCGGCCGGGGGAGATGAGCGGGGGCGAGCAGCAGCGGGTTGCCCTCGCACGCGCCCTCGTCATGGAGCCCAAGCTCGTGCTCGCGGACGAGCCCACGGGCAACCTGGACCACGCGACGAGCGAGCCGATCCACGAGCTCATCTTCAGGCTCAACGAGGTCCACGGCAAGACCATGATCCTCGTCACCCACAACCCCCAGCTCGCCAGCCGCCTGCCCCGCCGCCTCGAGATGATCGACGGCACCATCCGCGATCTCACGCGGGATCCAGGGACGTGAGGCCGGAGACCGGGCGGCCTGGTTTGTATGGAAGAAAACAGAGGAATCCATTAACCTGATCGGTCATGCGTCACGGTGACCTCCTCCTGGCATCCATCCTGGTGGCGGGCCTGCTCCATCCCGTGCAGGCCCGGGCCGGGAGCTTCGAGTACGAGGTTCAGGGAACGAACACGGTGGCCCGGTCGGGTGCCAACGTGGCTCACGTAGAGGACCCCTCGGCGCTGTATCTCAACGTGGCCGGGATCGGGAAGCTGGATCAGATCCAGATCCTGCTCGACACCAACATCACGAAACTCGTCACCGGCGTGAAGCTCGAGGGCAACAGGGTCAACGAGTGGAGCGTGGCCGGCGTGGAGCACGAGTACATGTACGTCGAGAACGGCGACAAGCCCTTCATGGGTCCGCTGATCGCCGGGTCGTTCGGCGTTCCTGGCGCTCCGGGGCTGGTGCTGGGGCTCGGTGTGTTCGGGCCGGCGGCCGTGGGCGACTACTCGTTCAGAGTGCAGAGGCACGTGGACGAGGGCGTGCTCGTGCCCGGCCCCCAGCGCTATGATCTCGTGATGGAGAGGGTGCTCTTCTACTGGCCGACCATCGCCCTGGCCTACCGGATCACGCCGCGGCTCGTGGTCGGGATGGGGTTTCAGTGGGGCTATCTCGACTTCAGGTACGCCATCGTCGGGAACATGTCGCCCGTGAGGACGAACACCACGTACCAGGGCGACTTCCTCGCCGAGGTTCATGCCATCGACTGGTTCGTGCCGGCGTATCTGTTCGGCATCACCTGGCGTCCGCTCGACTGGCTCGAGACGGGGTTCAGCCTCAGGGTGAGCGACGCCATCGATGCCAGGGCGAAGAAGCTGGTCATCACGGTGAACGCGTGGAGCGACGATCCGATCCGCAGCGACGACAAGACCATCGAGTGGATGGACACCGACCCCAACTTCGACCGCCCTCATGGCAGCGTTCAGTTCAAGTGGCCTCCACTCAAGCTTCGCTACGGCATCCGCTTCGCCATGCCGAGGACCGACCTCGTCCCGGCTGACGTGAAGGCGACCGTGCCCGCACACCTCAAGGAGTGGTTCGACGTCGAGCTCGCCTTCTTCTTCGAGACATCCGGCGTGGTGGAGAATATGGACATTCAGGTCAAGGGGCAGGTGCCCATCGGCCGGGACGCGGGACAGGCCACCGTGCTCAGGCCCGAGCAGGACGGGAAGTTCTCGATCCAGAGAGGCTGGGAGCACTGCTGGAGCCTGAGGCTCGGCGGCGACGTGAACCTGTGGAAGGGCCGGATCACGATGAGCGCCGGCGGTTTCTACGACAGGGGTGCGGCGCCTCCCGCGTACTCGAGACTGGACTACATGGCGTTCGATCGCTGGGGCCTGTCGGGCGGATTCGTCTTCAGGGTCTGGAAGCTTGATCTGAAGTTCTCGTACATCCACATGTTCTACCCCGTGCGCGAGGTCAAGGAGGGGAAGATCCAGCACCTTCAAGGAACGGGCGATGCGTCGCTCGCCACCACGATCAACAGCGGCACCTACCGGACGGCCATCGACGTGTGGGCCATGGGCGTGGCTCTGCGCATCTAGTCGGATGCCGGTGGACTCGTCCGATGGCTCCTCGGCGTGGTTCGCCGTTCACGTGCGCTCGAACTTCGAGCGCAAGTCCTCCCGGCTCGCAGCACAGCGCCTGGGCTGCGCGGTGTTCTACCCCGCCTACATCGTGCGCTCCATGCGCCGAGGCGTGGAGCACGAGCTGACCAAGCCACTGTTCCCGGGGTACTTCTTCATCCACAGGGATCTCGTTGCCGGACCACGCGGCGAGGTGCTCGGGCTCTCGGGCGTGGTGTCCATCGTGAACGTGCAAGGCCGTCCGGTCGAGGTTGAGCCTGCCGTGATGGAGTCGCTCATGATCCTCGACGGGCACCGCGAGCAGGTCCGTCCCCACCCGTTCCTGCGCGAGGGCATGCAGGTCGTCATGCGGGCCGGGCCATTTGCCGGTGCCAGGGGGATCATCGTCCGGAGCAGGGGCAGGAGGCCGAAGCTGGTCGTATCGATCCAGATCCTGGGTCGGAGCGTGGGCGTGACCGTGGATCCCAGGGACTTGGAGCCTGATCTATGAGCCTCCCGACGCCGCTTCCGTCCCCGGCCATTCGACTGTAAACTGTCGACTCTCGGGAGGACGTCATGGAGCCCCTTCACCTCGGATTGCTGATTCTGGCGCTCGTCCTTGCCGTCGTGATCTTCGTGCTCGTCGCGCGTCGGACTCGAGGCACCCCTTCCACGCAGCTGCCGGAGCCGGAGCCGGAGCCCGAGCCGGAGCCCGAGCCCGAGCCGGAGCCCGAGCCGGAGCCGGAGCCGGAGCCGGAGCCCGAGCCCGAGCCGGAGCCCGAGCCCGAGCGCGGGGTCGACAGGGAGCACGTCAAGTCGATCCGCAAGGGCCTCAAGGCCACGCGTGGCGGATTCATCAGCAGGCTCAAGGCCCTGTTCAAGGGCAAGACCGACCTGGACGCGGAGTTCGAGGATCGGATCGAGGAGGTCTTCATCACCTCCGACGTGGGAGCCCGGACGGCCCACGAGTTCATCGCGAGGCTCAAGAAGTCGCTTTCCTCCGAGGAACTTGCCGATCCTGCAAAGGTCTGGGGATTCGTTCGGGATGAGGCGCGGCGCATCCTGACCCGGCCCGCGGATCTGCCCGGCAGGCCGGAGAACGGACCCCTGACCATCCTCGTGCTCGGGGTCAACGGGGCCGGCAAGACGACGACCATCGGCAAGCTCGCCTCGCTCTACAAGTCGCAGGGGCTGTCCGTCTTGCTCGGGGCCGCCGATACGTTCCGTGCGGCGGCCGTCGAGCAGCTCGAGATCTGGGCGCAGAGGATCGATGCTCCCGTCGTCAAGGGAAAGGAAGGAGCCGACCCCTCCTCGGTCGTGTTCGACGCGCTCAAGCAGGCACAGGCCGGTGACCATGACGTGGTCATCATCGATACGGCCGGCAGGTTGCACACCAAGGCGCCCCTCATGGAGGAGCTCAAGAAGCTGCGCCGCGTCATGGGCAAGGCCCAGCCCGGTGCGCCGCACGAGGTTCTCCTGGTCCTCGACGCCACCACCGGGCAGAACGGTGTCATGCAGGCGAGGACGTTCCTTGAGTCGCTGGAGGTCACCGGCATCGTGCTGACCAAGCTGGACGGTACGGCAAAGGGGGGTGTGATCCTCGGAATCGGCAACGAGCTCCACATCCCGGTGAGGTACATCGGGGTGGGGGAGGGGGTCGAGGACCTCAGGCCGTTCGATCCCGATGAATTCATCGAGGCGCTCTTCGACGAGATCGACGAGGAAGAAGCCGCCGCCTGAACCAGTCATATCGATCCTCGTGCTTGATGAGAGGTCATTGAAGTC